>JBCCDL010000001.1:0-34247 GCA_039030815.1 Cyanobacteria bacterium P01_A01_bin.83
CCCTGAACTAATTGTTACTGAAGGTCAACAAATTGCGGCTGGTGAAGCGTTGACTAACAATCCTAACGTTGGTGGCTTTGGTCAGAAAGATACAGAAGTTGTACTGCAAAGCCCTGCCCGTATCGGTGGCTTAATGGCTTTCGCTGGCGGTATTATGATTTGCCAGATTATGTTGGTACTTAAGAAAAAGCAAGTAGAACGAGTTCAAGCAGCAGAAATGAACTTCTAAGTCTATTTGTTTGAAGTTGAATTATTACTTAAGGCAGGTTTGCATACCTGTCTTTTTTTTGCGTTCATAAATTAACAAATTAGTAAACTTGATCTGATTTATAGAGCGATCGCCTGATTGTCAAGTTATTAAGATCAAACCAAATACAAAATATAGCCGCGTCATCAACATCTGACTTAAAACTAAATTTTGAATATCTGTTAACTCTGTTAGTGGTTGACTTTGCTTTTCAAATGCTGCTGACAAAAGTGTTGTCACCAACTGTAATAACTACGCAAATAAAAATCTTGAGTTTAATCAAAGTTAATATAAAAGATTTTGTTTTCAGGTTTATCAGTCTAATAGACAATGAAATGATTTAGATTGAAACCACCAGATACTCTTTGATATCGCTGTTTTAAATTAAGGCGATCGCTCAATATAATCATTGACTGATTGGTACATAGTTCTTAATAAATCCCCTCACAAACCCTGAAAAGATTTAATCTAAAAGCTGAACTATAAGTAAAAACTAATAAAACTAAACATGAGTGTAACGGCAAGTGGTGGCAGTTCATTAGCCCGTCCGCAGCTCTATCAAACTGTAGCGGTATCTGCAATCTTGCAAGCAGAACAGCAAGATCGCTATCTAGAGCAGGGCGAACTCAAAGAATTAACAGCATATTATAAATCTGGTTTTCAACGGATTAACATCGCTCAAACTATAACTAATAATGCGGATATCATTGTCTCTCGGGCAGCGAACCGTATTTTTACAGGCGGTTCACCCATGTCTTACCTGGAAAAGCCTCCAGAAGTAGAAGAGATGGCAATGGCAACTTCAGGGGGAAATACCAACGTTCCTGGGGAACTGATTGTTGAGCAAAAAGCGTCGGAGAATAGTAGCGACGGCAGCAGCAATAATCTATTACAAGCCTTTCGGTCTTTGTTTTCAGGAGGTTCTGGACCAGTTCCTGCCAACTTTAGACCAATCAATGTCTCCCAGTACGGTCCTGCTAATATGCAGAAATCTCTGAGAGATATGGCTTGGTTCTTACGTTACATTAGTTATGCGATTGTTGCTGGCGACCCCAATATTTTGGTAGTCAATATTCGCGGGCTAAGAGAAATTATTGAACGAGCCTGTAGTAGCGCCGCGACAATCGTAGCTCTACAAGAAATGCGGGCTGCGTCTAAGGATTACTTTCGCAAGGATCAAGAAGCTACGGATATTATCACTCAATACTTTGATGTAGCGATCGCTGAATTTAAGGCACCTACCCCTTCTGATAAATTGCGTCAACGTCCTTCTTCAGACGTTCAGGGATTACAGCTACCCCAAAGCTATTTTAATGCGGCGGAGAATCGCCAAAAGTTTGTGATGAAAACTGGTTTATCCACCTTGGAAAAGCAGTTAGTCATTAAAGCGGCGTACAGACAAATTTTTGAGCGAGATATTACTCGGGCATATGGTCAGTCGATTTCATACCTTGAGTCTCAGGTCAAAAATGGCGACATCTCAATGAAAGAGTTTGTCCGTCGTATTTGTAAATCTGAACTGTATCGCAAGCAATTTTTTGAGCCGTTTATCAATAGTCGAGCTTTAGAATTAGCCTTTCGTCATATTCTTGGTCGAGGTCCCTCGTCTCGTGAAGAAGTCCAAGATTACTTTTCTATTGTTTCGGAGAAAGGACTGGCTGGCTTGGTTGATGCTTTAGTGGATTCTAAAGAGTATGCCGATTATTTTGGTGAAGAAACCGTTCCCTACCTCAGAGGTCTAGGACAGGAAGCTCAAGAATGTCGTAACTGGGGTATGCAACAGGACTTGTTGAACTACAGCGCTCCTTTCCGTAAAGTACCTCAATTTGTCACTACCTTTGCTCGCTATGATCGTCCTTTACCAGATCAGCATGTATATGGTTCAGGTAATGATCCTCTAGAGATTCAGTTTGGCGCAATTTTCCCCAAAGAAACTCGTAATCCTAGTGCAAGTCCAGCACCCTTTAATAAAGACACAAAACGTCTATTGATTCATCGCGGTGCAGGTATCAATAACCAAAATAGCAATCCAAGTGCTAGAGCCGAATATCCTGGCTCTTTAGGAGCTAAAGTGTTCCGCCTTAACAATGAGTTACCTGGTGCTAGTAACGGTGGTAGCGTCAAATTCTCCGAGAACTCTACTCAAGCCTTAATTCGCGCGGCATATCGTCAAGTATTTGGTCGAGATGTTTATCAAGGACAAGAGCTAAAAGTTGCGGAAATCAAGCTAGAAAACGGTGATATTCCCGTTCGTGAGTTTATCAGAGCCTTAGCAAAATCTGACACGTTCCGTAATCTGTATTGGACATCTTTGTATGTAGTTAAAGCGGTGGAATACATTCACCGTCGCCTTTTAGGTCGTCCTACCTATGGTCGCCAAGAAATTAACAAGTACTTCGATATTTGCGCCAAAAAAGGATTCTATGCCCTAGTTGATGCCATAATCGACTCCACCGAATATTCAGAGGCTTTTGGAGAAGATACTGTCCCCTACGAGCGCTATCTAACGGCGGGTGGACTCCAACTGCGTAAGGCTCGCCCTGGTGCTATTGAAGAAGGTATCGGTGCCAACGTTGAAAAAGACGAAACCCCTCGTTTTGTCGAATTAGGTCAGGTAAGTACTTTCCGTACTACCCCAGAGGTCAAACAAAAAGTTGCTCAAGGGGTAAGCGCACAGCGTCAGCAAAATAAAGTGTTCAAGCTGACCAGCACTGATGACAAGTTAGGAGTCAAGAACGCAATTAAAGCTGCTTACCGTCAGATATTTGAGCGTGACATCGACCCTTATATTGTACAAACCCAGTTTGCCGTTCTCGAAAGTCGCTTAGGCAATTCTGATATCAACGTCAAAGAGTTTATCGAGGGATTAGGCTGTTCCGAGCTATATCTCAAAGAATTCTATACTCCCTATCCTAATACCAAGGCGATCGAGTTAGGAACTAAACACTTTTTGGGCAGAGCTCCCTTAAATCAAAGAGAAATTCAAAAGTACAATAAAATTTTGGCTTCTCAAGGTTTAAAAGCCTTTATTGGGGCAATGGTAAATAGTATGGAGTATATCCAGGTATTTGGCGAAGATACTGTTCCCTTCCGTAGATTTCCTACTTTACCAGCAGCCAATTTCCCCAACACTGAAAGACTCTATAATCAGCTGACAAAGCAAAACAACGACATAGTTGTTCCCAGCTTTGAACCAACAAAGTTAAACGTGTGAAATCATGCTGGCGTAGTTTCCAAGCTCCCCCGTAACTGCGCCCACTAAGCCTTAATGTTTAGTGGGCTTTGAGCCGCATTTTGTGGTCATCATGCTGTTTTTACTTTGGCTAACTTGTTTTACTTAACCATTCCTAAAAAACTAATTAGCAAATCATTAGTATTGATTGCTGCTTTTTCCTACTGAGAAAATTTATGAGGAGAGTAACGACAAACATTAAATTCTGTTAAGGAGGAGCAATTAAGTGTAGCAAAATAAAGGATTATGGTTAAGTTGGGTAATCACTCCGACTTAATAGCTAGGTAATTAGGATGAGCAATAGTGCTTGTTACTAAAGGATCTTTAAAGCAAATTTACATATAGTTATAAAAGCAGCGTAATATTACGATAGCTTTGCGTTATGTAAAGGTTTATTAGTTAGGACGGCTAAATCATGCCACATTGGTTTGAGGGGAGTTGCTAAGCTAATTTGAACCCAAGGTCTAGAAACTAAGTGCCAAAACGGGTAATCTATAGTCTAGATAGATTTAACTCGTAACCACAATAGCTTAGTCTTCGTAAACTATTATTTGGTTTATTTGAGCGGTTTGCACGAGGAGCGATTTTGAGTAATTGCTCTGGTGCTAAAGCTTGAGGTAATGGTTAAAAAGAATGCTTTTTAACCGAAAGCTATCAAAAATAAAGATAGTTTGTTTATTAATTTTATTTCATTGTATTGGGAGGAATCCATCGATGAGTATAGTCACGAAATCCATCGTGAATGCTGATGCTGAGGCTCGCTATTTGAGTCCTGGCGAATTAGACAGAATTAAGTCTTTTGTAACTACTGGTGAAAGCCGTCTTCGCATTGCTCAAACTCTAACTGAGTCACGGGAGCGTATCGTTAAACAAGCAGGAGACCAACTGTTTCAAAAGCGCCCTGATGTTGTTTCGCCAGGTGGAAACGCTTACGGTGAAGAGATGACTGCAACATGTTTGCGAGACATGGACTATTATTTACGCCTAATCACCTACGGTGTAGTTGCAGGAGACACTACTCCAATTGAAGAGATTGGTTTAGTTGGTGCCAAAGAGATGTACAAATCACTTGGTACTGATGTAGGAGCAATGGCTCAAAGTATCCGTGAGATGAAGAGTGTTGCTACTTCCATGATGTCTGCTGATGACACTACCGAAGCTGCTTCCTACTTCGACTACGTAATTGGAGCTATGCAGTAGTAGTTTTACTCTGCTGCGGCAAATAACTAGTAACAAACTTTTTCAAAAAATACACTAACTTATCAGTGTTAAACAGTTTAAGACTCGGTAAGATAAGGAAATAAAACTATGCAAGACGCAATTACCTCTGTAATTAATTCAGCTGACGTTCAAGGCAGATACCTCGACGGTGCTGCAATGGATAAGCTAAAAAGCTATTTTCAAACTGGTCAATTAAGAGTTCGTGCAGCTAGCGTTATTAGTGCTAACGCTGCCAGCATCGTTAAAGAAGCAGTAGCAAAATCTTTGCTATATTCTGATGTTACTCGTCCTGGTGGCAATATGTACACCACTCGTCGTTATGCAGCTTGCATCCGCGACTTAGACTATTATTTACGCTATTCCACCTACGCTATGTTAGCTGGTGATCCTTCTATCCTTGATGAGCGCGTGCTTAATGGATTAAAAGAAACCTATAACTCTTTAGGCGTTCCTGTTGCTTCAACTGTTCAAGCAATTCAAGCTATGAAAGAAGTTACTGCTAGCTTGGTTGGTGCCGATGCTGGTAAAGAGATGGGAGTCTATTTTGACTACATCTGCTCTGGCTTAAGCTAATCTAAATCAGCGTTTGGGGCTGATTGCAAAAGCGCCATGAGGTAAAACCGACCCTGCGCGATCGCACAGATTCGGGAAGTCTAGAGTGAGTGCTAGTTCCAACAAAGCTTAGTTTTTCGAGCGCGAAAGAAAAGATAAGTTTAGACGAGATCTAGTATTGACTTCTGACTCCCGAATTTTGACGTTTTTGATAGCTATGATTTAAACACCTTCAGCTTTGATGTGGCAAATTAGTCACAGATTACTTGAGAAGAGCAAGATTTACTACAGAAATATTTAACTTTTTTATTTAATAGGAGAAACAATTTCATGCGTATGTTTAGGGTCAAGGCTTGTGTTCCCAGTCAAACTAGAATCCGCACTCAACGAGAATTGCAAAATACTTATTTTGAAAAGCTGGTACCTTACGACAACTGGTTCCGTGAGCAGCAACGTATTCAAAAAATGGGCGGAAAAATTATCTCAGTTAGTTTAGACACAGGCAAGCAAGGTATGAATACTGGATTGTCTTGAATTGAATTGAGCAAGATTAAGATTTATCAAGAGGTCAGACTGACCTCTTTTTTATATTTTTAGGCGTTTGAGAATAGTTCTCGACAAAATTTTCTCCATTAAAATTAATTTGCTTGATTAATTTTAAAAATAGCTTAATTGTTCATGATCTTTGTTACCTTTGAACAGCAAAATCATAGAAATCAAGCATTAGTATTTGTGTCAGCTAAACTAATCAAATCATATCTTAACTACTTTATCCCTTTCTTCACTCCCCAAATCAAGTCTTGGAACTGGGAAGCGCGTCTTTTAAACTGGTTGACTTGCGTTTGGTTGATTGTAGGCTTAGTTACTCTAGTTTCTGCTTCTTATCCCGAGGGCATAGTCAATAATAATAATGGATTATATATTTTTAAACGTCAGCTAATCGGAATTTTTATCGGAATCGTCGGGTTTAATTTCGTTGTCAAGCGTCAATTGAGTAAAACCCTCAAAATTGCTCCCCTAATGATACTAATATTACTACTGTTGATTATTGCCACCTTAATACCAGGTTTAGGTAAAACAACTATGGGAGCCAGCCGCTGGATTGCCCTTGGACCATTCTCCTTACAACCATCGGAATTGATTAAACCTTTCTTAGTATTACAGGCAGCATATCTGTTTTCTAGTTGGGATAGACTTCCCTCTAAAGTGAAAATGGTATGGTTAGTCATTTTTGCTTTAGTTTTGGCAGCAATTTTAAAACAACCTAATTTAAGTACTACGGGTTTGTGTGGAATGTGTTTATGGCTGATTGCCGTTGCCGCCCAATTACCATGGAGCCAGCTAATTATGGTTGCAGGTGGGGGTCTTGGTGTCGCTGCCCTTAGTATTAGCCTTAATACTTACCAATTAGATCGAATTACTTCTTTTATTGACCCATGGCAAGATTATCATAATCATGGATATCAGCTAATTCAAAGCTTATTGGCGATCGCATCTGGAAGTCTTGATGGGGTTGGCTTTGGTCTTTCCCAACAGAAATTATCATATTTACCAATTCGTTCTACCGACTTTATTTTTTCCGTCTATGCTGAAGAATTCGGCTTCATCGGGTGTATCTTGTTACTGATGTTAATTATGGGCTATGGAACCCTGGCATTAAGGGTAGCAATTAAGTGTCGCCATAATGTATCGCGATTAATAGCTGTAGGAGCAATGGTATTTATTGTGGGACAATCACTAATTAATATTGGTGTTGCTACAGGTTCTTTGCCAACAACTGGCTTACCTTTACCTTTCTTTAGCTATGGAATTAATTCCATTATTGCTTCATTACTATTAGCGGGGCTACTAGTGAGAGTTGCCAGGGAAAGCAATACCGCGCTTGTAATTTCCTTACCGCAAACTCCTCAGTCGACCGTGACCGTTGCTGATAGCCAACAGACTTGGGGAAAATGAATACAATCGAGGGTAACACTAGTTATTAATTCAATAAGCTGTAAATGCTATGCAGTTGCATCCAATTTATTAACTAAGCCAAGAACGATTTGTAATCTCATGTTTAAAGACAGATGTCCATTTTATCGAGGAAATCCTATCTTGTCTCAGTAGACAGAAAGTAGCTATACAATAAAGCATCTATGTTCAATTCTTTTTCTAGAGTCCTAAATATAAAGTTTCAAATTGCAGCAGATAAAATATTTAGCTATAACGTTCGCCAATCTCTGAAGAAGATTATTAATTAAATTTGGTCAGAGATTACTCCGCGCTACAAGGCGGGGCTATCGTCCCATCGTCAGCTTCGCTGACTCTGCTTCCAAAGGAAGCCGCGAGCCTGCTCTGACCGTTGGTAAGGCACAGCCTGCTTTGCAGGCAAGCGTCGCTTCTAGTGGCGCGAATTAGGGCGATAGCCCATGTGCCACAACTGTTCCTCTGACTTCGTAAATATTGCTTAAAGTCTTGGTTTACATGGTCACATTTTTTATCCAGCCCAATTATGTCTACTTCCATGAGGAAAATAGATTCTGCTACACTAGCAGCTACTAATTCTGAGAACATGATGCACTCTCCTGGCTCAATTATTAATAATCGTTATCAGATTATTCAGAAGTTAGGTAGGTCGGACAAAGCTAAGACCTATCTAGCAAAAGATCTGCAAGCTACTATTAATGCTAGGTGTGTTGTTGAGCAGTTGAGTCTTCACTGCGAGCATGAGGCTAATTGGCACATTCTGCAACAGCACTTGTTGAATGAAGTATCAGTACTGAAAAGACTTGGAGATCATCCCCAAATTCCTCAGCTTTATAATCATTTAACGGCAGAACGAGAATTTTATTTAGTTCGAGAATACATTGATGGTAATAGTCTAGAGCAAGAAGTTGAAAGTAAGGTATTTGAAGAAGCTGATACGATTCAGCTTCTTCAAGATGTTTTGAGAATTTTAGATTTTATTCACAAAACTAATGTTGTACATCGCGATGTTCAACCAGCCCACATTATCAGACGTAAACAAGATAACACTTTTACGCTAGTTCATTTTGGAGCAGTTAGAGAAATTGAATCAACGCAAATAAATTTCAAGGGAGAACTAGTCTGTGATCATATTTACGGAAACTGGTCTTATATTGCACCAGAGCAAAAGAGTAGAGAATCTGTATTTTGCAGTGATATTTATGCTTTGGGTAAAACGGCGGTCTATGCTTTGGCAGGAAAATCCCCTCAAGAGCTGGAGCAAGCAAACCTGGAATGGCAGCAACAGTGTCAAATTAGTCCTAGGCTAGAGGCAATCTTAAGCAAGATGATGTTGATAGATATGGAGCAGCGTTACGGCTCTGCTATTGAAGTGCTGAGTGATTTGCGTCCTTTACTAAATTTGAGGCAAGTGGTGGGGGGGCGTTACTTAATTACACACTATCTAGGAGGCAGCATCAAAATTGAAACTTATTTAGCTAAGAATTTGCATCGTCAATACCAATCTCCTTGTATAGTCAAGCAGATTGAGTTACCAAGTGGTGATGGAGAGATCAAGCTAGAACAGCGTTTTGCTGAAGAACTTTTAATTCTAGAACGGTTAGGGTATCACGAGCAAATTCCTCAAGTTTG
Source organism: Cyanobacteria bacterium P01_A01_bin.83 (assembly GCA_039030815.1). Taxonomy (GTDB): domain Bacteria; phylum Cyanobacteriota; class Cyanobacteriia; order Cyanobacteriales; family Xenococcaceae; genus Waterburya. The sequence goes on from JBCCDL010000001.1 coordinate 8,853, forward strand.
GGATCATTTTGAAGAAAACGAGCAGTTTTATTTGATTCAAGAATATTTTACTGGAGTCAACTTGGCTCAAAAAATAACGCAAGATCATTTATCAACAACTCAAATAGTACAAATATTAGTTAGTGCCTTATCTGTCCTTAGTTTTATTCACCATAACCGTGTTATTCATCGCAATCTTAAGCCTTCTAACTTGATTATCAAAGATGAAGATGAACAAGTAATTATAACTGACTTTGGTATTTTAAATGATATCAAAACGCTTCCCCACCATCTCTTAGAACGGAGTGAACAGCAGGTTCGACAAAACTATTGGTCTCCAGAGCAGATTGCTGGCAGACCAACCATCAGCAGTGATCTTTATGCTTTGGGGATGACTGCAATTGAGGCTCTAACAAGAGTCAAACCAGCTAAGTTTACTAGAACTCAAACAGGAAAATTACTTTGGTCAGAAAATATTAATTTAGACCGACGTTTGCTTAAGATTATCAACAAAATGATTGAGCTAGATCTAGGGAAACGCTATCAATCTGCGGATAAAGTTATCCAAGATCTGCAAAAAATTAATCTTGCCAGCTTAAATTTGGCACAATCATCCAATTCAGAGCAAAAAACTGTAGATAAATCCAATCGGAGAAAATTAGCCCGATTGCCAATTTTAATTAGTTTGATCGGCATAGGTTGTTTATTGGGCAGTATTGAATTTGCCTTTCCCACTGTTCGACCTGCATATTATTGGTATCAAGGTCAAAAAATGCTGCCCGAACAGCCGCAAAATGCTTTAGATACTTTCACTCTTGCAATAGATTTGAAACCACAAAGTGTTCTGGCATGGTCAGGAAGAGGTGATGCCTTATCTCTACTTGAGCGCTATCCTCAAGCTTTAGAAGCCTATGCCGAAGCCACCAATCTAAATCCTAACAATGTAGAAAATTGGCTTAAACAAGGAAATATTTTAGATCGCTTAGAAAGGTTTACTGATGCGATCGCAGCTTACGATCGAGGTTTGGAATTAGAGCCAGATAATGCAGAAATTTATCATCGTAGGGGTAAAACCTTAAGCAAACTGCAACAATATCAGTCAGCTTTGACAATGCAAGAGACAGCATTAGAATTAGAAAAATTCAACCCTCGATATTTAAGCGCGAGCGCTCAAAACTTATTGGAGTTGAATCGTTATTACGATGCCCTCAGTACTTTCAATCGAGTTCAAGCAATAGCAGAGCCAAGTTTGCATTTGTGGCAAAATAAATATCTCGTGCTGAAAGCTCTGAATCGTCCTCAAGAAGCCGATCGAGTATTTCGCGAGGTAAACAACGGTTATATTAAAATCTTGCAGCACTCACCCAAGAACGAGCAGATTTGGCTGGCTCAGGGGGACTTTTTTACTACGGCTAACATGTATCAAAAGGCAATTGATTCTTATAATCAAGCTCTCAAGCTTAAACCAAATATGTATCAAGGCTGGTTAGCTAAAGGAAAGGTTTTGATCAAACTAGAGCAATATCAACAAGCAAAGACCGCGTTCGACAAAGCCATCGAAATTCGACCTCAATCCTACATTGCTCTCCAGGCTCAAGGTTTAGCGTCTCAAAATCAGGGTGATTTTACCCAGGCGATCGCACTTTACGATCAGGGACTTGAGATTAACCCTAACTATGCTCCTTTGTGGCGCGATCGCGGATTGGCATTTAATCAGCAACAACAATATGCTCAGGCGCTCAAATCTCTATCTAAAGCCAGCAGTCTGGCAGGCTATGATGCTCAAACATGGCAGGGATTAGCCGAAGCGTGGGCGGCAACTGGTCAAGAACAACAGGCTTTATCTGCTATTAATCGCGCTCTGGAGATTAAGCCCCAAGATGCTGAACTATGGCAGACTAAAGGTTCTATTTATACCAATAATGCTCAATATGACGAAGCCTGTGAGACATATCGTGAATCTCGTCGCTCTGTACCTAATTCAGAGGTCATTATGAATTCAATGATGAGATTGGGATGCCGTATGAATTAGTTGTAAATTGCGTATATCAGCAAAAAAGGTTGGTATATTGCCAACCTTGAAATTATCACGCTAAGTTATCTGTACTCTTATTATTATTGTTTTTAAAACATTATATATGTGATTGAAAAAGATACCAGTAAATAGACGATGCTTATTTTAACTAGCAGCTAATTTAAGATTTGCACTTTAATTTAAATAAAATAGTAATTGAGATTCAACCTTGCCTTACTAATTTTGGCGGAAAGGCGATTAACAGTAGCCATTTTTTGCTCTATTTGTTCTGATAACTGTGAATCTTGATTATATTTTTGCTGATGCTTTTGTAGTTTAGCCAAAGTTTGTTTAACCGTAGCTAATTCTTTCTCAATTTTAATTAAGAGAATAATTAATCGAGCAACCTTTACTGTTTTTTCTTCAGCAACGATCTCTTGTTGAATAGATGAAATGTAGTTGTTAATATCTTCCATGAATTTACTGATATGTTAATAAATATGACGAGCGACTCGCAGCTTCACAGCGCATTCGCATGTACGCGCGAGTCTGACAGAATAACTGCGTTAGCTTTTGTTTCTTAACCTAAGTATATCCGTGAATATAGGGACAAGCTGTAAAGTTTGCGTAATTCTTCGAGAATTTGTGTAAACAATGTGTAAATTTACTGATTAAACTCTTGTCATGCCTAATCAGTAAGGATTTTAGAGCAGTAAATTGTGACTAGAATTTCACCTAATAGTATTCTACAGGGTGAGACACCAGAAGTTAATTATTATTTTCTAGTTGATTTGCCCTACGGAAATATCACAGGTTACAAGCCAATTAATTTACTGATGTTACCCCTTCACCAATCTGTGAGGGTTGGTAAAGGGGTAAAGGACAAAGGCGAGAGTTTTAAGGGCGTAAATGTGTTTGCGGAGCAAGTCGAAGACTCGGTTCCCTCACATTGTTGACCGCCCGCATTGCCGCATGTAAGGTTAAAGGGTTTATTTGCGTTTTCTGCTAGTTTGGTGAAACTACTAATTTTCCGACCTACTGCGTAACGTCAGTTAATTTATTTACGATTATTTGCCTGATCTAACTTTATGAGAACGCGATCTTCTTGATGAAGGATGTTAAAACAGATACTTTGAACCACATCCTGAAGAGTAGATAAAGCATGAATGAAATTATCCAGACTATTGTTGATGTGCTGTTGGAATTACTTGGTCAAACGATTAAAGCGTTTCCAAGTTTGTTTTCTGCTTTAGTGGTACTGTTTTTGACCAAATATGTTGTCAAAGTAGTTCTCAAAATTGCTCACGAAGCAGGCAAGCGAACGATTAAAAGTAAATCCCTACAATTATTATTAGACAAAGTATGTCGTATTGGAGTTTGGACTCTAGGTATTTTATTAGCCAGTGTCTTAGCGTTTCCAGGGTTTGAGTTGGGGGATATTATTGCTACTCTTGGTGTGGGATCTGTGGCTGTCGGCTTTGCCTTCCAGGATATTTTTAAAAACTTTTTAGCGGGAATTATTCTACTAATAGAAGAACCATTTCGGATTGGCGATGAGGTTGTAATTGGTGCTTATCAAGGTAAAGTTGAGAACATCAGTATTCGGACTACAAAAATTCGTACCTACCAAGGAGAAAGAGTACTGTTGCCCAACTCTAATGTTTTTACTGATGCGGTCAAAGTAGTCACAGCTTATAACTATCGTCGAACGGATTTGGCTGTTGGTGTTGACTATAACACTTCCTTATCACAGGCGAGTAAACTTTTAGCACAAACTATCATTAATGTTTCTGGAGTAATGAGGGAACCTAAACCTGAAATTGATGTGATTAACTTTGGTGATAGCTCAATCGACTTTGTCGTGCGCTATTGGAGCAATTCACCACAGAAACAACTGCGCAAGGTGCAAACCAAAGCTATGATTGCCATTAAGCAAGCTCTGGATCAGGCTGACATTAGTATCCCCTATCCCATCCGTACTCTATACTATTACGATCAGGAAAAATACAATGATCATTTTGCCATTAAACAGGAAGAACAAAGTAATTAACTTTTAAGGCGTTGGTAATTTAATGTCTGAAAAGAATCATACCTCGATTTACTAACGCCACTTTTAAAACTTTTAACTTTTTCTGGTTGGCGAAACTGACACATCGACTAGATTAATATCTTGTTCGAGGCTAGTGAGGGGTGGCTCTATGGCTTGAACATTGCCTACAACTACCGTTACTAGCTGCTCTGGCTGGAGATACTCTTGAGCAACCGACAAAATATCTTCTTGGGTGGTATTGGCAACTTCCTGTTGATATTTAAAGATAAAGTTCTCGGGATAGTTAAAATACTCGTAACGGATCAGCCGAGATAAAGTTTGACTAGGGTTTTGAAAGTTAAAGACAAAAGAATTGAGAATAGACTCTTTAGCATTTGCCAGTTCCTGTTCACTGATCAGGCTGGTTCGTAGTTTCTTGATTTCTTGAACAACCGATTTGATGAAAGGAACTGTATTACTGCTTTGAGTTTGTCCCCCAGCAATAAACATGCCATCGAAATCGTAACTAGGACTCCATGAACCATAGACAGTATAAGCTAAACCTTGTCGCGATCGCACTTCGTTAAATAAACGACCCCCAAATCCGTTGAGGACACCGTTGAGAACGCTGAGAGTAGGATAGTCAGGATTATCAAATTGTCCCCCAATATGACCTAGCACAATATTGCTTTGGGTTTGCTGAGGGCGGTCGATAACGAAGATCCCTTGGTCATATTTTTGGCTGGTTGTCGGTGGAGTTAAGGTTGGGATAGAGGTGTCAACCTGCCAATCGCCAAAAGCAGCTTGAACTCGTTCAATCATTTGCTCTGACTCAAAATCACCCACTATACCTAAAATAATGTTTGCAGGACGAACATAGGTTTGATAAAAATTGGTCACGTCAGTCAGGGAAATGTTGTCTAAGGTATTATATTCAACAGTGCGGGCATAGGGACTAGTCTCACCATAAAGAACCTTATTAAACTCACGTTCAGCAATTGCTTTGGGGTCATCGTTACGACGGGCAATTGCCCCCTGCTGTTGTTTTTTGGCGATCGCAAATTTATCAGCAGCAAAGGCTGGCTGCCGCAGAACTTCTGTGAAAAGTGGAAATACTGTCTCTAAATCTTCGGTTAGAGTGTTAAAGCTGGCACTACCAGAAGTTGTACTAATATTAGTTTCAACGCTAGCGGCTTTCTGCTCCAAGATAGTGTTTAATTCGGCTGGAGGATGATTTACGGTGCCACCAGTCCGCATCACTGTCCCCGTTAACCGTGCTAACCCAACTTTATTAGCCGCTTCCAAACGGGAACCAGTGCGAATAATTGCCGTGCCGCTAATCAAAGGTAAATCTCGGTCTTCTAAGAGATAAACCACCATGCCGTTATCCAATTCATAGCGCTCATAGTCAGGCAACTGAATCTCTGGTAAAGGCTCAAAATCCAATTCGGTATAGTGCTTGGGGGTATCGGCGATCGCAGTTAAACGTGGGGTAAAGGATAATAAAACCGCCAGTAATACCAGACCAAACCAAGAAAATAGTTTTTTACTCATTCTATATCTACGACAAAAGAAGCTTTACTATTGTATCGATCAATTCCAGGTTGATTGAGTTCGAATTTGATGCCCAAAAGCGATCGCCATTAGGAGCAGAACTTAAAGCAAGAATTGTAGTAACAATGAACCAACGCTACCCATAAACTTACCGACTTGTCCCATTCCACCCGCTTTTTTAGCGGCATCAATTTCCGCTTCCTGAATTAAAGTCATTTGCTCCTGAAAATTCATGGCTGTTTGATGTCCTAATTCATGTTCTTGCTGTTTGAACAATTCTGCTGCTTTTTCGGTATTTGCCTTAGCTTTGGCGCGATGATCGAAATTGTATTGGATGATCGCCAAACCTAAATAGGCAGGAGCAAGCTCAGGGTCTAATTTAATTGCTTTTTTATAATGAGCGAGGGCTTGATTGTAATTTCCTAGTTGAGCCTCTTTTACTCCCCAGCGATGAAACTGTTCTGCCGAGGCTGCTGTCTCTGCCAGACCTCTAATACCTTCTAAATAGGCAGAATCTAAATCTACCGAACTTAAGTTAGCATCCCCCACATAGGCATTTCTCAAGTCAGTTCCCGCTAAATTTGCCCCTGTTAAGTTGGCTCCTGTTAAGTTGGCTCCATGGAGAGATGTTCCTACTAAATTTGCTCCCGTAAAATCTGCTCCCTGTAGATTTGCCTGACTTAAATTTGCTCCCGCTAAATTTGCCTCGACAAAACTGGCACCTGTCAGCTCTGCCTGTACTAAGCCCGCATTACTAAGATCGCATTGAGGACATTGTTTAGTCCTCAAAAGCTGATTCAAATCATTTAAGTTTTCAGCTAAGACAGGTATATTAACCGTAGTGGCAATAGTAATTAAAGTAGTTAATTTAGTTAATTTAGTTAATTTAGCAATTTGTTGCGATTTCATAAGCTTTAAAAATAGAGCATTAAGATGCCGCCATTTTAGCCTTCATAATCTAAATACGCTTGATACAAAATAGCTTCACAATTTATAGCCATTTCAATTAAGAATGATATTAATCAAACTAGTAGACGTGGGCGTAAATCGAGTAACCATTTATTTCAGTTAAAATCCTGACTGTATATAGCTTCCTACTTCTGAGGGCGTAATTTTGACAAAGGGCTTGCCCGCATGTGTTCCTCTTAGGATTAATTCAGCGAGCAAAATCCACTAAGACAAATACTCAGAAACCTTTTGCAGTAATTCATCTGCATCGACGGTTTTACGCATAAAATTAGAGGAACCGACCATTTTGGCACGAATACGGTCAATAATTCCTGAGTTACTAGTTAAAAAGATGATTGGTGTTTCGGCAAATTCAGGATATCTTCGTAGCTGAGCACACAAATCATATCCACTTACCGTAGGCATCACAATATCTAGAAAAATTAAGTCAGGTTGGCTACTAAGAAGTATGCCTACGGCATCTAAAGGATTGTTAATCGCCATAAATCGATAACCTGCCATGGTGATAATTTGCTCCATCATCTGAGAAATCATCGGGCTGTCATCCACACAAGCAACCAAAGGGGAATCAAGATTCTCATATTTAGCTTTTGCTGGATCAATTGGCTCTAGCAAATCAGGAACATCGATTAAGCCAAAAATTCCTGATTGAATATAAGGCAAAAGAGAGCGAACAACATGTAAGGGAGTAGTTCTCAGCTGAATGGCTAAATCTCTTAAGGTACGGTTGCCATTGAGCAGTTTGTACAGGCTTTGATAGGCAGAAGTAGAAGTTTTTTGTTGGAGTTGTTTTGGTTGCAGAATTATAGGTGCCATGTTGGGTGATCTATCAGCAATCTGGGCTGACTCCCAAGCCAACCAAACACTTTCTATCTGATTGATTAAATCTTCAGGCTTGAGCAGCTCCAATTTGGGCGATAAAACACGTTCTTGGCTGAGACGGCATATTACCTGCCTTGCCTGAGTCAGATCGAATAGTATTTCACTCACCACAAAGACGATAACGTTATTTCCCTGTTGTGGAGTAATGATTTGTTGCTCTACCCAGTGGGATATTTGCTCATATTCCCAGGTATTATTATTTAAATCGGCTTTTCGCTCAGTTAATTCCTCCTGCAAACTAGCAAGCTGAAACGGTATCTGAGGCAAGTTTAAAATCAGGTTTCTCTGCCAACGACGAATGGGGTGGATTCCTCCAGAAGCGTAGACAATTTCGCCTAAATATAGATATAAATGCCATTCAATTCCTTTTATAGGGTCGGTAAAGGTTAATTGTCCACTTACCAGAGCCTCTCGTAAAGAGCTAAATAACTTAATTTGCTTTAGAGTAGTAAACTCTCTAATGATTAGATTGTCAGAAATGGCTCTGGCATTCATTTCTTTATGTTCCGCTGTTGGAGAAGATTAACAATTTGCCAATTGGCTTGGGGAAACTTGTATTGCTTAATGTGAGCTGGTTCTACCCAAAGAATTTCTTCACATTCTAAAGGCTGGGCAATACCACCTAAATACGCACAATCATGAACATATAGGGTTACTCTAAAAGTTTTATAGTCATGAGTAATAGTTGTCAAGCGATCGCCAACTGTGATGTCGAGAGCTAATTCTTCTTTAATTTCACGTTTAATACATTCTTCGACGGTTTCTCCCGCCTCAATTTTTCCTCCTGGAAATTCCCAAAGACCACCCATTTCACCTTGTTCTTTCCTACGGTCAATTAGGATTTTTCCTTGATTGGTAATTACAGCTACTCCAATTTGCTTATGTACTAAAGGCGATAATGTTGATGACATAAAGAGTATAGAAATCGACTAATCAATTAAGATTAGTTTAGAACTGTAATCACTACAAAGCAACCCTCAACATAATTTTGATAAAGGTTGCAATTGTAAGTTTGATTCATCTTAATCTTTCATTAAACATTTTAGTCTTAAGCCTTTACCTTAAAGGAGCAAAAGATTTATCAGAGATCTCAAGCCTCTTCTCAAATCAATGTTAAATGATAAATAAATCGACTCTTAGCGATCTCCAGCTGTATCTAACCAAGATGCTTCAAATCCCATTCTCTGTTCCGCATTACGCAAGAAATAGCCACTCATCATTGCTGATGCTAACAATCGCCCTAAATCTTCTCTATTAGTGCTGATTTGGACATCAAAGCTTTCTGAGGGCATATTACCTAGTAATCCCGTGATATTGTGTTCAATAATCTGAAAAATCTCTTGAGATTCAGGCTGGGAAAGTTGAGCAATAGTCTCTGGACTTAGGGATTTAACATAACGCCATAGGGAATTCTTTTCTTCGCCGAACCTAAAAGTATTCTGAGGACTGTTTTCACTCTGCACTTTGTATACCCTCCTGATTGGGCTTTAATGTGACTAAGGGATTGACTCTTGTCAATAAATTTGTTCAATATACTTTAAACTTAACTTAATTTAATCATCACTTAGTCGATCTGCCGTTACGTAGAACCGAACTATTAGCGGAGAAATTTCCGATCTAGTTCGTAATTGAGTGACCAGATAGATATGATCGCGATTGAACTAGCATTTCTATCTTGACGAAGTCAACGCAAGCCCCGTCCTTCTAGGGCGGGGTACTGTTGACTCAGTCAAAACCCTTTAGCTGGCTAAGTATTCTCTAATAGCCACTTTGCGCTTACGTAATTTGGACAGTGCTTCACGCTCAATCTGTCTGACACGCTCGCGGCTAATGCTCAAGCATTCGCCGATTTTAGCTAACGTCATCGGCTTGCCATCAGCTAAACCAAATCTGAGGCAGATTACTTCTCTCTGTTGCGGGGTGAGATCCGCCATTAATTTTTCTAAGTCTCTTTTTAATGAGGAAGATGTTGCATAATCTTCAGGAGACTGACCCGAATCTTCTAACATGTCTCCTAGTTCGGTGTCGTTGTTGTCACCAACTCGAACATCGAGAGAGATGGGCTGACGGGATTTTTCGAGGTAGTCTCGCACCTGCTTGGGAGTAAGCTCTAATTCATCAGCTAACTCCGATATGGTTGCAGTTCTGCCTTTCTGTTGTGCCAACTGTCGCTGTGCCTTTTTAATTTTGTTTAGCTTCTCTGTGATGTGAATTGGCAACCGAATCGTCCGCCCTTTTTCAGCAATCGCTCTAGTGATTGCCTGACGTATCCACCAGTATGCGTAGGTACTGAATCGATATCCTTTGGTGGGATCAAATTTTTCCACACCCCTCTGCATGCCGATAGTTCCCTCCTGAATTAGATCCAGCAGATCCAGATTTCGCTTGAGATACTTTTTGGCTACTGATACTACCAGTCTGAGATTTGCCTCCACCATTTTTCGCTTGGCAGAGTCCCCCGCCTCGATTGCGGACATTAGTTCTCCTGGAGTTATCTTGGCAGCCTTAGCCCATTCCTCTGCTGTTGGCTCTACGCCTAGTGTCTCAACTAAAGATTCTTTTATCTTAGTTAAAGCGATCGCCCGCTGCACTCTTTTAGAATAGAGAATTTCTTCCTCGTGAGTTAACAGAGGAACACGACCTATTTCTTTGAGATAGCTTCTAACTAAATCGTTAGATTTTTGTGCTGTTTTCATTACGCGATTTGCTTACTGATGTTGAGTTGATTGTGCCAAAGAGAATTCTTTAATTGAACGGGGTGGCTAAATTTATGAGAGCATATACTAAGTTTTACTAAGGAAGATGTAGTTACTTTGAGCATAAGTGAGCTTTATTAACTCTTAGGTTGTCTCCTGATTGTGCTTTACACTAAACTCAGAGCTTGCATTCAAATATTTAATCCACTTAAACCCATAATTTTTACGATACATGATTTTTATTAACTTGTGTAAACTTTATGAAAATTTTCTCAAAATTAAGGAAACGAGTTTGATCAAGCTGAGCTAGTTTACAAAATCATACAGATAAGGTTTGGTTTAAAATGCAACACTGACAACAAAAATAGGAAGACAATAGGTTTTGCTGCTAATAATGTTGGTTTAATATTCAAAATTCGCTATGCTTGGTATTCACACTTATAGTAGCTAAAGAACTTTAAATACAAAATCAGTAGGATTAATATCAGTTAAAACTTAAAAGGAATTTATTCATTTACTGTTAAGTCGGTAAGGAAATATAGCTTGAGTTTCTAGATATTGTTGGTACCATCCTATTTAATATTATCTTCTCAAGTAGATCTCATAGAACAAATTTAAGGCTTGTACTCGAATGAGGGTAAACTAAGGCTAGTTTGTTGATTAAGCTAATTCAGCTTGAATTTTGTTGGCTATATTGCAACTGCTCATTATTTTCTTAATACTATTTATTAAATGATGTTACTACGGGAATAGGCTTAAGAAAACTGTAAAAATAATTAAGCGTAATCAACTTGTAGTCTGTTAACCGATAAAACTGGCAATTTTATGAAAACATCTTTGATTAGCTCCTTCGGTTCCTGGAAATCTCCTATAACTTCAGACTTAATTGTTAACCAAACAATTGGGATCGGAAGTATCATCGTTAATCAAGACAATGTTTATTGGTTAGAGAAACGTCCCCAAGAACAGGGGCGAAATGTAGTAGTTGTATCCTCGAACAACCAACTTCCTAAAGATATTACGCCTCTTCCCTACAGCGTCAGGAGTAAAGTACACGAATATGGTGGTGGAGCATATATTATAGACCGAGATACGGCTTATTTCTCTAACTATCAAGATAACAGGATCTATCGACAATTAATTAATCAGCAACCACACCCTCTAACTGAGGAGTTACCTCAACGTTATGCAGATCTGATTGTTGATCGCAACAGAAATCGGCTGATTGGTATCTGTGAAGCTCATCAAACTGACGGAGAACCCCAGAACAGCATTGTAACTATCGATCTAAGCACTGGTAAAGTAGAAAACTTAATCGCAGGGGAGGATTTTTATGCTTCACCTCGTTTGAGCCCTGATGGACAGTTTTTGACCTGGCTCAGTTGGAATCATCCCAATATGCCTTGGGATAGTACCTATTTGTGGTTGGCAAGGCTGGATCAAGCTGGCATGATCCTAGAGCCTGAACTAGTAGCAGGGGGAGAAGCCGAATCTGTTTGTGAACCAAAGTGGGATCATCAGGGAACCCTCTATTTTTCTAGCGATCGCAATAACTGGTGGAATATATATCGACGTAGGGTTAGCGGCGAAGTGGAAGTTTTATGGGATGCCGCAGCGGAGTTTGCTTATCCCCATTGGGTATTTGGTCTATCTACCTATGCTCTGGTAGATGATGAGAATCTGATCTGTGCTTATTCGTCCCAGGGATGTTGGCATCTGGGCATGATTGAGCTAAAGACCAAGCAATTTAAAGAAATTAAGACTAGATATACCAATATTTCCGATCTGCAATGGAGTGATGCAGGTTTTGCCGTGTTTGTTGGCGGTTCTCCCACTGAATCTACTGCCGTAATTAAGCTCGATTTGACTACAGAGAGAGAGGAAATACTCAAGCGTACGGGAGAACTTGATCTCGACCCAGGTTATCTGTCTCAGCCAGAGGCAATTACTTTTCCGACGCAGAATAATTTAACCGCTTATGCTTGGTATTATCCACCTCAGAACCAAGACTATCAAGCACCCGTTGAGGAGTTGCCTCCGCTGATAGTTAAGAGTCATGGGGGTCCTACTGCTGCCGCTAGCGTCAACCTAAATTTAAGAATCCAGTATTGGACTAGTCGTGGCTTTGGCTATTTAGATGTCAATTACGGTGGCAGCATTGGTTATGGCAGAGAGTATCGCCAAAGATTGGAGGGTCAGTGGGGAATTGTAGACGTTGATGACTGTGTCAATGCGGCTCAATATTTAGTCAATCAGAATCGAGTAGATGGCGATCGCCTGGTGATTACGGGAAGTAGCGCTGGTGGTTACACAACCCTGGCAGCATTGACTTTTCGCGACACTTTTAAGGCGGGGGCTAGTTATTATGGGGTTAGTGATTTAGAAATTTTGGCTAAAGACACTCATAAATTTGAATCCCGCTATTTAGATCGCCTGGTGGGTAAGTATCCTGAGGAGCAGGCTATTTATCAAGAGCGATCGCCGATTTATTATACTGAACAATTAGACTGTCCTGTAATTTTCTTTCAGGGTTTACAGGATAAAGTAGTGCCACCAAATCAGGCGGAGATGATGTTTCAAGCTATTAAAGACAAGGGCATTCCCGTCGCTTATATCTCCTTTGAGCAGGAAGCTCATGGTTTTAGACTAGCAGAAAATATTAAGAAGGCTCTGGATAGTGAATTTTATTTTTATGCTCGGATCTTTGGCTTTGAGCCAGCAGATCAAATCGCTCCTATAGAAATTATTAATCTTAATTGATTTATCTTTAAAGCCATTAGCTATTAGCTATTAATAGTTAATCAACCGACTTAAAATTGAAATAAATAAGTAAGTAGGCGAAATAATTTGTAAGACTCGAATGTAAAATTTTACTATCCCCAGTCACCTAGTACCAAAATAAACTATCTTATATTCAATTACCCCCACTTACTTATGCCCCTCAATAAAGTATTTCTCTACGTACCAAATATTATTGGTTATGTCAGATTTTTGTTTTATTTAATCAGCTTCATTTGTCATAGTCTGGGTAACTGGCAGTTGTGTCTGGCATCTTATGCAGTGGCTTTTATTCTCGATGAATTTGATGGTCGTGCGGCTCGGGCTTACAATCAAAGCAGTAACTTTGGGGCTGCATTAGATATGGTGGCAGATCGCTCTGCTACTGCTGGTTTATGCCTAATTTTGGCGCAATTATATCCTAATTATCTCTTAATTTTTATTGGTGCGATCGCTCTTGATATTAGTAGTCATTACTATTTGATTTATGCAACGGGAATCTTAGGTAAAGCTAGTCACAAAGACTCAGCTCAGTGGACAAGTAATGGGCTATTAAAACTCTACTATGGTAATAAGTCTTTCATGGATTTATTAATCTTGGGTAATGAACTTTTTTACCTGTTACTTTATCTAAGTTTTTATAGTATAGGAGTTGTTTTTTATGTGGGTAACTGGCAACTTGATTTATGGCAATTAATATTAATAATTTGCTTTCCTGTTTATCTTTTAAAACAAATTACTAATGTTCTTCAGCTACAGGAATCAGCTCAAGCAATAGCTAATTTTGATTTGAATAATCAAGATGATTTAAAATAATTAAACTTTTACAGACTAATTGTTCATTGTGAGGGCGTAATTCGGAGGTCTCCTCCGAATGTTGACGAAGTCAACGCAGCATCGGGACGCTGAGTCCCGATGAACGTTGACCGCCCGAAATTGTTCATTGATCAAACTCTAGTAGAGAAATTTAATCCCTAGTTGTTCCCGATTGCTTGATAAATTTTTAACCATACTAAAGCAAAAATTAACTTTTAAACTATTGAGGAGTATCGATGGTGGGCAAATATCGTCACAATTTACCCCAACTAAAAAATAAGCTCTTTTTAACCGATGGTGGAACAGAAACTACCCTCATCTTTCATCAAGGATTGAATTTACCTGAGTTTGCTGCTTTTGACTTACTCAAAGATATTTTTGGTTATGAGGTTCTGGTTAATTACTTTCGCAGCTATGCTCAACTAGCACAAAAATATCAGGTAGGTTTTATCTTAGAAAGCGTTACCTGGAGAGCAAGTCAAGACTGGGGCAAAAAATTAGGATATTCAAGAGTGGATCTTGCTTCCTTTAATCGTTTAGCGATCGCTCTACTGGAAGATATCCGCAATGAATACGAAACTAAGCAAACCCCAATGGTAATTAGTGGCTGTATAGGGACTAGAGGGGATGGTTATAAGCCTACAGAATTGATGAGTCCTCAAGAAGCTCAACAGTATCACATCCACCAGATTACAACCTTGGCACAAACCAATGCTGATCTTCTCACAGCTATGACCATTACCTATACCGCAGAAGCGATCGGTATTTGCCGTGCAGCTCAAACAGTAAATATTCCCGTCGCCATCTCATTTACCCTAGAAATCGATGGTAAACTACCCACAGGAAAAAGTTTAGCAGATGCGATCGTAGAGGTAGACCAGGCTACCGATTATGCTCCAGTTTATTATATGATCAACTGCGCTCACCCTCTTCATTTTGCTCATATTCTTGAAGCAGGTGGTGAGTGGACAAAGCGAATTAAAGCCATCCGCGCTAATGCTTCAATCAAAAGTCATGCCGAACTGGATGAAGCCGAAATTTTAGATGATGGTAATCCTTTAGAACTAGGTATCCAATACCAGAAACTACAAACCCTGCTACCTAATTTAAACATCCTCGGTGGTTGTTGTGGCACAGATATTCGTCATATCGAACAAATCTGCAAAAATGCATTATCTTTAGTGTAAATATATTGCAGATTGACAATATAGTCGTACAGGATCACCTTCTTTTAAGTTATTGTATAAAAACAGAAGAGTTGTGAATTAATAAAACAAATAAAAAATAGAAGCCAGCAAAAAAAATATGATGCTATTTAAAATGTGTCAAACTATAGACACATAAAACCCGAGTGCCATAAACCTGGTTATCATTAAAACAAATAAATCTTAGTTTAAACTGATAATTTTTTCAGGCAAATCTCAGATGTCCAATCTTTACCTGTCTCCTGAATAAGGGCAGGTAGCTGAGTAATCCTAGCCAGCCTAATCGAGTCTTATATTGATCGAGGTAGTGCCACTGGTTGACTAACTTGATTTTTCTCCCCCAAGTTTCAATTTCTGATAAATCCCTAATTCCCCATTGATATAGTCCCTGAACTTGTGATGTACTAATATTTCGCCAGCTATTATGAGCTAAGAGTATTCCCAAGCAGTCAAAAATTATTTCTGAATCTGCAAAGTTATCTCCAATATTTTGCAGTAAATACCGAACTTCTATTTCCGAGAGGAACATAAGTAGTCCTTCGGCGATAAAGAGAACCTTGGTTTGCCTGGTGTGTTTTACTTCTTTCATCCAGTCAAGATCTAAAACTGAATAGGAAAGGTATCGGTATCTCTCTGTTTCTCCTAACAAAGTATGCCAAATGGGCTTTACTATGGGTAAATCAATACCATCCCAATTAATCAAACCATTATCTAAGCGAAAAAATCTGGTGCATAAACCTGTTCCTAAATTAACTACCGTAGTATGGGGATGTTGAACAATAAAATTGCTGACAAATTTGTCAATAATTTTAGTTCTAATTGCAATTAAAGCTTGATTAATAGGGCAATCATATTTAGAAAAACTGTAATTGATCCGATTGATAATTTCGATGGACTTATCGTCTTTAATAATTCCTTGTTTCATTTTGCTTTCCAGACTTCTTAAGTAAACTGTAGCCAAAAGAGCCTCCGAAGCTGGTTCTAAGCTAGAAATATTTAATTTGTATTCCATCTTAATAATCAACTAAATTATAAAAATAAAGATTTTATTTAATGAATACACCGAAATTTATTTAGTATAATGATTCATCTCCATTGAGTAGGTAGGCGGAGTTAAATATATGGCAGTTGAAGTAAAACTTAAGATATTGAGTCAAACATGGGTGAACCAAGCGCCTTACATGGGGAACCCACTCTCTGGCTCTCATTTACGCTCTTAAAACTTTTGCCTTTGTAGCGATGTTTACACAGCGAAGCAAGCTGTGTCCATGTCTAAGTCCAGACTAAACCATCTTCTAATTAATTTTATCCGCCCTAACTTATATCTAGTTGGTAGTTGCTGATGGTGATTTGAAGAGTAAGCATGGGACAGTAGAGTACGCCTAGAACAGAGTGTATTAAGCAAGTTACACTCTTTTTGAATTAAGAGCATAGCCAATTTTCCAAGAAATTTAATTTTTTTTGTAATCTGGATAACTAATAATCATACATAGAGTATGTATTATCCAGGAGGCTATTTGATGCATAAAAACAACCCAATTTAAGCGGTTGCTCGATTAAATATTTCAGTTTTTGATGCTGGAAAAATCTAACTATAGCAATTCTTATTTTGGTGAGATACAAAGTTGATCGTTTTGAGGTAGAGGGCAGAGGCAGGTGTACCTCATGAATGTGAGAAAAGCTATAAACAGGTTTTATATATCGTAAAGTTATATTGCATCAGGATAAAAGTATTTAAATCAAGTTTAATTTGCTGGGTAGCGCAGTTTGCGTAGTTTCGAATTAATTTTTTATCATTGATTACAAAAAACTATAGTGTTCCAGAATTTATTAATTAATTAATAATTATCTAGAAGCTATAAAACCGAAGATAAATTGCCTTTTTCCTGTTCAGAGTCTTTCAAAGTTATTTAACATTCGAGACTTACCACCGTTATGATCAATGTTCTCATCGCTGACGATCAGAATTTTATTCGCAAAACTTTAGAGTCGTATCTAGAAGCAGAATCAGATCTCAAAGTGATTGGATTTGCCGAAAACGGCGCAGCCGCCATCAACCAGGTAGAGCAGCTCAAACCAGATATAGTGCTGATGGATATTGAAATGCCGATTATGGATGGCTTAACTGCAACCAAGACTATTGCCCAAAGATTTACTGATACCAAAGTGCTGATGTTGAGTATTTGCGATCGCGAGCAGGATGTAGCCAAAGCTTTGAAGTTAGGAGCTAAAGGCTACTGGCTAAAAAATACCACAGCTAAAGAGCTAGCAGATGCAATTCGCCACGTTCACAAAGGTTACTTTCAGTTAGCTTTAGAATTGGTAGAGAAGCACTTTAGTCAGCTACAATCGTTTAGTCCACAGGCAACTCAAGATTTGGAGTTAAGTAACAAATTGAACATGGTTGATGCGGTATTAGCGCAGGTGGAACAAAAGATTGATTCCTTGGAGGAATTAACCCCTGATAGCCTAAGTACAACAGTAGAAAATTTGGTTAAGCAAGAAATGTCTATCCGACACGAGCAGGATGCCAATTTACAATTTAGATTTGACCGTCTGAGATACCAGTTTAATCGATTAAGCCAGAAAACAAGCCTAATAATTAAGACTCAGCTAATTGTTAATTTGATTTTGCTGGTGATTATTTTCATACTTGGTTATTTTGCTCTATTCAAATAGATTTGTTGTGATCAATAAACCGTATAGCATTTCTTTAAATCAGCAACGCCCAAAATTATTTTCCATTCCCTTACATCCCTAAAATGTTCAGAGAACGCAACTATCAACCCAAAGCTGATATTTTAGTCATTGATGACACTCCCGAAAATTTAGCGTTGCTCTCTCAAATGCTAACGGAAAAGGGTTACAAAGTAAGAAGTGTTACCAAAGGTTCTACTGCTATTAGAGGAGCTAATGCCGTACCTCCAGACTTGATTCTTCTGGATGTTAAGATGCCTGAAATGAATGGCTATGAAGTCTGCCAACAGTTTAAAGGAAATCCTCTAACTTGCGATATTCCAGTGATTTTTATCAGTGCTTTAGGAGATGTATTTGATAAGGTCAAAGCGTTTCAGGTGGGTGGAGTCGACTACATTACCAAACCGTTTCAGGTAGAGGAAGTATTAGCCAGGTTAGATACCCACCTGACGATTCGCAATTTACAAATTAAACTTAAGGCACAAAATGCACAACTACAAAGAGAAATAGCCGAAAAAACTGCCGCGCAAGACAAGTTTGCTAAGGCTTTTCGGGCATGTCCTAATCCCATTGCGATCGCTGATTATCATTCGGGAAAAGTATTAGAGGTAAATAAAAGTTTTCTTCAGATGAGTGACTACGACACGTCTGAAGTGATTGGGCAACATTTAAATCAGATTTATGACCCTGGGGCTTTAGAGGTTTATCAACATGCCCTGGAAAAGCTAGAATCTCAGGGTTTTATTCATAACCTAGAATTAGATTTTTCCACCAAATCAGGTCAAGTTAAAACCGTATTACTGTCAATGGAATTGATTGACTTGGGGGGAAGTAAATGCACCCTGCAAATCCTCAACGACATTACCGAACGCAAACGACTGGAAAATGAATTTATCTCGTTGGTAAGTCACGAATTACGCACTCCCATGACTTCTACCATTGGCGCATTGGATCTATTAAACTCTGGTCAGTTAGGAACTTTGAGCGATCGCGGTCGCCAAATTCTCCAGGTGGCGATTCGCAATAGCGAACGTTTAATTCGCTTGGTCAACGATATCCTCGATCTCGAACGAATGAAATCGGGCAAAATTGCCATCGAACCCACGAACTGTAGTCTCGAAACAATTCTCCAGCAGGCAAGCGAAACTATGGAAGCAATGGCTCAACAAGCTCAAGTTGAATTACTGCTGGAATCTTGTAGTGTTAACCTTTACCTGGATTGCGATCGTATATTGCAAACATTAACCAATCTACTGAGTAATGGCATCAAATTTACTGAACCTGGAGGCATAGTTAAACTAAGCGCTTCTGTTGATGGCGATCGCTGTAAGATTATCGTCCAAGATTCGGGACGAGGAATTCCCCAAGATAAATTGGAGTCAGTATTTGAACGGTTTCAACAGGTAGATGCCTCCGATTCTCGTAGTAAGGGCGGCACGGGTTTAGGGCTTGCTATTTGTCGTCATATTATTGAAGCTCATCAAGGCAAAATTTGGGTTGAGAGTGTTTTGGGTCAGGGCAGTAAGTTTTGTATTGATTTACCTCTGCAACATACTCCACGAGGCAATGTAAGATAGCGATAGCTCGTTAAATCATCCTTCTAGATTATTAATTCTAGATTATTTAATTCCTCGTTCCTCATTCCTTAACATAGAATTTCTCTAGTTTTTCTCACTCAAAGTTTAAGTTAAACTTATCAAATTAATTTGAAGTGAGGTGGGATGTGAGTAAAAAAATTTTGATTATTGATGATGAATCAGATGTTAAAGAGATTGCCCAACTCGGATTAGAAATGGCAGCAGACTGGCAGGTTATCACCGCTAGTACAGGAAGATCAGGACTAGATTTAGCTGCAAGTAAACAACCAGAGGTGATCTTACTAGATTTAATGATGCCTGAGTGGGATGGTACGGAGACTCTTAAGCACTTAAAGTCTAATCCTGCCACTGCGATTATTCCTGTAATTTTGATGACTGCGAAAACCCAATCGGCGATCGCAAATGAATTAGAGGGGTTAGGTTTGGCAGGGGTAATTACTAAACCGTTTCGTCCATTAGAGTTACCAGAACAAATTAATCAAATTTTAGCCAATCATTCTACTGTTTAAGGGTAGTTGTACTAATTTCCAACGAATCTTGATTGGCAGTAAATGCTTTTTTGCTCCATAACCGATTACTAAAAATTACAAAAGAAAACTTTTTAACCAGAGATTTCGCTTTTCACACTATTTAATAGCTTTAACTCTCATCTTGACTCCGCCAGCAGGAGAAAAAGTCAAACCCCGACGAGCAGATTTTAAAGGACGATTATCAAGCAATTCTAGCTCAACTTGAGACATAACCGTAGCCAGAACCAGCTTCATTCCGTATAAAGCAAAAACATGACCTATACAACGGCGATTCCCACCACCAAACGGTAGATATTCGTAAGGAGAGAATTCTTGTTCGATAAATCTTTCTGGTTTAAACTTTTTCGGTTCAGGATAAATATCTTCTCTGTAATGAGTCAGGTAAATTGAGGGAAATAAAGATGTTCCTGCATCTAGCTGATATCCCATTAACTCCCAAGGCTGTTTCAATTGTCTGCCCACAAATGCTACCACTGGCTGTAATCTCAAGGTTTCCGATACTACTGCGCTGAGGTAGGGTAATTTAGCCACAGCAGCAAAGTCAGTTTTGTTAGCCATAGCATTTAACTCCGCTTGGAATTTATCTTTAACTTCAGGGAGACGATGTAACCAGTAGAATGACCAGGCTATTGAACTAGCAGTAGTTTCATGTCCTGCAAACAACATGGTCATTAGTTCATCCTTTATTTCTGCATCGCTCATCAACTGTCCTGCTTCGTCTCTAGCAGACAGGAGTAAACTGAGAATATCTTCTCCCATCATGTCAGGGTTTTGGCGACGTAGATCACATTCAGCCTGAAGCAGATGATCAATTTGACGTTTTTGCTGTAAAAATTTGCTCCAGGGAGTTAATCCACCTAAATCTTTTTGTAACCAAGGAAAAAAAAGAAAAAGAGATTTGAGAGGATAATTAAAAATATTAAGATAGTCAACCAAAATAGTTTGCAGACGGTCGTACTTTTCCCCTTGATCAACGCCAAAAATATTCCGTAAAATAACCCGCAAAGAAATCTCCTGGGTATAGTCGCGGATACAGATTCTCTGTCCTACTTGCCACTGCTCAATAACTTCTTGGGTAACATCTACCATGCTTTGACCATAGCTTTTTATCCTCTCGCCATGGAAAGGCGGCATCAATAGTTTACGATGTCTTTGATGTTCTTTACCACTGAGCAGCGCCATGGAATTATCCCCTAACATCAGCCTAATTGAATTAGTAGACTGTTGATTAACCTCAAATAAATCTGGTTTGGCAGTAAATACTTCTTCTATCCCTTGAGGATTACTAAAAATTACATAGGGAGGAAGAGAACCTGGTGCGGGAATATAAAAGATCTCTCCGTACTGGCGTTGCAATTTTTCTAGAGTACCAAATTGATCTAAAGTAAATTGGATTGCAGTTATAATAGACAGTGCCTTAGAACTAGGTGGGAGATTAGAGCCTTTTGTCAATGAGTTCACACTAGCCATAGTAAATCTTAGGTAATTTAAGGAGTGTCAAGCTAAGAATAATCAGCGCTGATCAAGAAACAGACATAACTGATTATCCTATAAAAAGCTTTTATTACTGATAAACGCCTTATGTATTTAGTGTTAAGCTAATTTGTTTTGAGACGTTGAGTGATATTGTTGAGTTGTGCTTGGCTATCAACAGGAGAGCGCGGCTTTGGCAATTCGATATTGGGCCAATTCTCCAAATCGCTGCAAGCACATGATAAAGGTTGGGTTTGGGCTTCCACCATTGGCACAGGCAGGGCACATCTAGCGCACTGCTCAATCGACCAATTAGAAGACAGTAGCTCTTGGATAGTCGCCTCTGCCCCTATCAAATAACAATCACGCCCGTCAACGCTCATGATTTTCTGCCAACACTCTTCAAATTGTGGTGCAAAGCGATCGCCTTCAATCACTTTTTCGGGGAGTAATTCTGCCGCCCCATTCTTCCAGACTAATTTTTTGCCTAATTGAAACCAATGGGCGAGATAGGTTTTAACTTCTGTTGTTGATGCCATTTTAACCTCTACTTTTCAGGATCTATATTTATGTACTAAAGATGGAAACTACTCTGAAAAGATCTGCCACCTAATAAACGCAATTGTTATTCCTAATTTACTTATTGTTCAATCCAAAAACTTTAAAAGAGTTAATAACAGTTAACGTTTAATTACTTCATATATATAAGATCATAGATGGAGAATCAATAAACATGGCGATTATTCAACTATATTCCATATTTGCTTAAGGGTTCTCCCCATAAACTGAGATTAATAACATGCCCTCCTGCCACCAAGTAAGTAACATCAGCCATATTACTTATCTGCCGTGATAGTTTTCCTAGGCGATCGCGAAATAGTCTGCCCAGAGGATACGCTGGGACTACACCCCATCCTGTCTCTTCACTAACTAAAATTACCGACGCCGAGGTATTAACCAGACTTGTCAACAGGCGATCGCATATTTGTTGCCATTGTGCTTGATTACTCTCCATAAAATTGGCGACCCAGGTACCTAAAGAATCAATTAATAGACATTCTGAGACGGAAGCTCGATCAAGATAAATCGATAATTCACCAGATGCCGATACAGTCTGCCAGCTTGGCGGTCGCCGAGAGAAATGTTTAGCTATTTTGGCTTGCCACTCGTGATCTGTCGGATCTACTTGAGCAGTGGCAATATAAATCACTTTTTGGTTACTTCTAGCTGCTAATGCTTCTGCTAATTCACTTTTTCCTGAACTGCTTGGTCCGGTCACTAAAATAATTTTAGTTGGAGAACACCCTCTTACATCAGACTGCATCAGAATCATACATCTAACCTGAAATTCAAATATGTAAATATCCAGTCACAGTTGTTTATAGACTGTCAACTCACAACTTATATTAAATATTTTTACTCTTTTGTCTTGAATAGTAAATTGATATTTTATCCAAGAACTAAAATAATAGCTAATATCGAAATCTAAAGGCAGTACCGACCTTGCTCATATTTGATGTTGCGATCATACAGGTTGTATTGTCACTATTTGCTCATTAGCATTTTTAAATAGCAAAAGTCAAGATTTTTCCTGGGTTATTGTTATTTAAAAGAACTCACAACTCAAAATTCAAAGAAGATCTGCTCGGAGCAACAATTTTTACTCAAATCAGTGATTGGTTAAACCCAACCAAATAATTTAAAATAAATTATTAGGATATTATTAAAAAAAAACTAATTATTACTAAAAATTTGTGACAACAGTGTAAATAAACGGTATATTTTTTATAATGTCAATTAAAATCAAATAAATAGATATTTGATTAGACTCAAACTTAATTTAAAGCGAAATACAAATAAATTATGAGCGAAGCAGCTACTGCACCATTAACAGGAAAAGCGTTATTGCAAAAAGTTAAAGAATTATCACATTTACCAAGACGTGAAACAGCTAAAAAGTGCGGCTATTTCACCACTACTAAAGATAAGCAAACGCGCGTAAACTTGACTGATTTTTACGATGCAGTGCTTGCTGCTAAAGGAGTTCCTTTAGATCCAGAAGGAGCCAAAGATGGTCGTGGTCGAGAGCCTACTTATCGCGTAAGTGTTCATAAAAATGGTCAAATTGTAATTGGTTCGACCTACACTCAGGCGATGGGATTGAAAGAAGGTGATAAATTTGAAATCAAGTTAGGCTATAAACACATCCATCTCAAACAAATCGATGGTGAAGAAAATGGTGCCACCCAAAATTAACTGTGTGTCTGGTAACTTTAGACGGCAAAAACTAGACTTTCTAGATTTAAAGTCAGATGTTTTTATCTGAACTATTCCCTATGTTGAGCGCATCATGGTTTAAAGTGCTTGCTTTTTTTGGGCTATGGGCTGCTATTTGGTTGCCGATTGCACTGTTGATATCTAAATTGATCGACTGGCAACCAAAAGAACCTTTAACACTAAAACAAAAGCTAATACTACTGTCATCCCTCTATATTCTTGTTCCTGGAATAGTAGCGTGGAAAATCAATGTAGAATCATTGTCTTTAGCAGTCATCGGATTAAGTCCAGTATCGAATCTGTTGCGCGATCAACTCTTGGGGTTAATGCTTAGTCTTGTCAGTCTAGCAATTATTTTTAGCTTAGAGTTGGCTTTTAGATTAATAGATTGGCATTGGCATCATCTAAAAAAAATACCGACCCTTATTTTACCGATCTTCTGTTTGAGTTTAATAATTAGCTTAATTGAAGAATTGGTGTTTCGCGGTTATGTATTTATTACTTTGCTAGCCGACAATTCATGGTGGTTTGCAGCGATCGCATCTAGTTTAATTTTTGCCTTGCTGCATCTAATTTGGGAAAGAAAGCAAACAGTAGCGCAACTCCCAGGCTTATTTCTGATGGGCATAGTATTGGTAATGGCTAGGACATTGGCTCATGATAGTCTTTATCTGGCAATTGGGCTACACACAGGATGGATTTGGGGTTTGACCTGTATTGATTCAGCAGGATTGATAACCTACAGGCATCAAAATCACTGGATGACAGGAATCAATCAGCAACCTTTAGCTGGGTTTGCTGGTTTACTCTGTTTGGGAATTACTGGTTTAACTTTGTTCGGTCTTTTCTCCAGTCACCTATTGTTAGTTATAAATTAGACCAAATAAATAAGTATTAAACTACTTGGTTTATTAATTGGGATAATAACTTGATGAGGATGAACAACTATCTAAGCTATTTTATCCTTGATCGGGCAATCTACTCCTACATGAATAATTAAATTTTATGGTCAAGTAAACCATAATAGAGAACATAAAATAAATTGATGTAACATATCAAAATAGGCGCTATGCCAGTAACAATATTATTAGATTTTAATTGAACTGAAGCTAATCAATTATATCTACTTAATCTTTAAAAATAAACAATTTATTATTTGACCGTCTCTTTAGAGTGTGTTTGTAAAGTAAACATTAAATCGTTAAGGATATTGAGTAACGAGTAACGAGTAATGAGTAATGAGTAGGAAATAGAGAGGATCAAAAACCCATCTTATCTCCCCAACATGCGGGCAAGCCCTTTGTCCCCGTCTCCCCATCTCCTTGCACAATTTTGCCTTAATTTTTTATCCCGAAACAGTCTCTTAGGGCGGTGTAACGGTGACCTGAGATTCATATATTCAGTGAATATTTATTTAATGACGGTTGAAACTTGAAGATAAGTAGCATTAGGGATTATAAATAACAAAACAGAAATACTTTGTTCCTTCATCCCTTATTTCTCATGGGCAGATATATCTTACCTGAGTTTATTCCCACCGTATCTGAGAAGTTTAATCGGATTATTACCCCAAGTAAAGCGATCGCTTCTTATTTGAAAGTTCCTCACTACAGTCTTGAAAGTCTTACTCAAAATATAGTGCGACGGCAAGGGATAGGGATAGCTTCTGCTTTATTAAGTCGCCGTTTGTTGCAAAATGCGGTTTCAGAAGTGATTGATACCAAGGATGTTGAAGGAGTAGCCAGAGCATTTTTAACGACAATCAAAGATTTATTACGGAGTGGAATTGATTTAACTAAGCTGCAACAACACCCTAATTCTAGAATTCAGAGTCTAGGTAAGTTGGGGTTGGTTTATCAACGCAACTTAAGACAGATCAAGCGCATTGATTCAGCAGA
>JBCCDL010000002.1:0-33214 GCA_039030815.1 Cyanobacteria bacterium P01_A01_bin.83
AAAAGTAACCTAACTAGCACCATTCTGGTATATGATAATTAGTCGTAGCACGCCCACGTGGCTCAGTGGTAGAGCACACCCTTGGTAAGGGTGAGGTCACGAGTTCAATCCTCGTCGTGGGCTTACCTAGTGGCTTCTTGTTGTACATTCACAAATTAAATGTCGTTGTTAACAAATTAGCGTCGTGTTTCAAACAATATTGTCGTTGTTAACAAATTAGCGTCGCAAATAATAAAGAAATAAATGTTAAAAAATTAAATGTCGTAAATATAGAGACAAGTCGCCCTAATTCACCATTGATTTCAATTAAACATTTTATTAATATTTTTTTCAGTAAAACAATTGGCGTTGCTGAATCAAGACATAAATCAATAGGGGATTGGCACATCACAAAATCGAAGGTAATGCACAAGTAAACGAATTGAATATTAGAGTATTTCCTCAGATTTAGAGTAACAAAAAGTTTTTCGATGCAATCGGTCAAGGTAATACTTGAGCTGCACTAATTCATATCTCAAGTATGCAATGCTAAATAATTATACTAAATCCTTTTCTCAAAACCAACTTTTACCATTAAGCTGTTAACCAATAATAATTAGTTAAACATCTAATCTCTTTCTGCATATTGTTAAGGATGTTGCATCGCTCTATTAAAATATCCTCAATCTCATTAATAGTTTCAAAACTTTGATTAACTATTGGTTCATCTACCAATGACCATAGTCTTTCTGCTGGTTGCAATTCGGGAGAATAAGGAGGAAGAAATTCTACTGTAAGTCCCTCAATTTCTCTAACCTTGTTGCTTCTATGCCACCCTGCATTGTCTTCCACTAACAAAACTTTTTTTTTCCGAAATTCCTGCATCTCGAACAAAATTTTGATACACCAGATTCAGCCAATTAGTATTTACTCTAGGAATCAAATACCATAAGGTTTCTCCAGTGCTTGGTTTGACAAATCCGTAAACGTACAGCCATTCGTAACGATGATGGACTGTTGCTATTGGTCTTTCACCAATCTTAGACCAGACTTTTCTTAATATTGGTTTCAATCCTACCCTGTGCTCGTCGA
The DNA here is from genome assembly GCA_039030815.1 of Cyanobacteria bacterium P01_A01_bin.83. GTDB lineage: Bacteria > Cyanobacteriota > Cyanobacteriia > Cyanobacteriales > Xenococcaceae > Waterburya. The sequence continues at coordinate 1,072 of JBCCDL010000002.1, forward strand.
AAAACCAGACATCTACTTTGGCTTGGGGATATTTTTCTTCTAGCTTTTTTACTTTTAAAGGAAAATTCGCCTTGAATATTTCTTGTTCTAGTTTATCCCCTTTTCCATGTTCAGGTCTCGGAGTCTGCCATGAATATCTGAGCTTTTTTAAGTAATCCCATCCTCTCTGATTCCAAACTTTTTCTCTTCCTGTTTCTTTTTCAATCCAACGAGCTACTTTCGTTCCCGTCCAAACACCACCATCATCAGATTGAGATTCTAATTCTTGTTTGAGCTTCTCAAATTGTTTTTTAGTTAATAAAGATTTTCTTCCTCCTGATTGTTTCCGTCGTTTGTTTTTTTGGTTTTTTACTCCCTCTGCTCCCAAGTTATTATATTTTTTAACTATTTCCTTAGCATAATCATAATTAATTCCGATAGCGATCGCGCTATTTTTAATTGACCACCCCAGTGATACTTTCCAAAGTAAATGCCATCTTCTAGATTCTACTGAATCTTGGCTTGTTCGATACTTTTGTTTTAATTCTTCACTACTATAATAGGGAGCTAAAAAGGGTTTTCTCGGCATTAGTTATTTTTTCTTTCTACTCCTTTACTATAAATGGGTTCTGGTAACAGGATTTAGTATTATTACCAAGGGTGTGCTCCTTTCAATCCATCCCCAAAAATTGATTTTTCACTATAAAAAATTTTTATTTAACCAGAACTACATTTGTGCTTAGGTTAGTTTGAATTTAATATAAGTTTTGCAAATATCCTTTTTGTTATTTTTCAAACCCTCCCACTTCGGGAAGGTCAAAGCAACCTAAAGGGGGTCAAAGGAGCAAAACCAAAAGGACTTTCTTTCAAACCCTCCCACTTCGGGAAGGTCAAAGCAACGGAAGCTGTTATGACGAGCGCAGATAACAGTGTATCCTTTCAAACCCTCCCACTTCGGGAAGGTCAAAGCAACTTTTCGCCAACTTCTGTTGGAGTCAAAGGCTTATGGGGCTTTCAAACCCTCCCACTTCGGGAAGGTCAAAGCAACATGCGCGAACGACCGATGGCGCTAATGACACCGCTTTTCTTTCAAACCCTCCCACTTCGGGAAGGTCAAAGCAACATTGAGAGCTAATTCATCGACTTCAAACAATGAAGCTTTCAAACCCTCCCACTTCGGGAAGGTCAAAGCAACTCTACCCGCTGAATCTCTTGTCTACTAATGTTTTCAATTCAAATTCTGCTGAGGGTAAAATTTTTCCAATTTTACGAGCGAAAAACACTAGCAGAAATATTGGTTTAAATTAGTTTCTTTAGTCTCAAACCTTTGAATGACAAGAGATATAAATATTTGTCGAACCTCCTGGGGATTTCGTCCACGCTTAGGTTCAACAAAAAAATAATTTGGGAAGGATTCCTCCGATGAAGGAGGTGATTCAGTAACTACCACTCCAGTAATCTGTATCCCAATTTAGGGACTAGTCTTAAGCTGTTCCTCATCTTTAAGACTTACTTCTTATTGCTGGGAGCGCACCTGACCGTTAATATAGAGTTACGAGATCTAAATTAAGGCACTTTCCTATCTACATTAGCGAGGGCTAGAGATAGCAGCTTCAGAAGCGGGTACTTACCAGGGTCAGAAAGAAAAATTGTCTTCCGACAATCAAACTAACCCTATTTTTCGGCGGTGCAGAGGACTTACTTATAAGCCATGAACCGCGACGCTGTTTATTATTCTATTGTCAAGGTTCGATTAAAAATATTAAATATTATTTAGACAGCTTTCTCTAGCCGAGTATTGTAAGCAGCGATCGCAATATTTTTGGCTTGCTCTTGGTTGTTTCCGCCTAAAGGCTGGCGTGCTTTTTCAATAGGAATTCCAGCAATACTAGCTTTTTGACTAATAAAGTCTGTTAGGCGACCATAGCTCCAATGATGGACATTAACTCGATATTGCTTGGCATATTTTTTTTGACCTTCTTTGTATCCTAAAATCTTCTTTTCTGCTTTGGCTCGAACTTCGCTATTGGTGATTTCTCGAATCTGCCTAACTTCGGGGAGAACGATACTACTGGCTTGAAAAGAGCGAGCTAGTTCAACAATGGCATCGGCAAATAAACGATCTATGTGTTTGCCTAAATTAGACTCTCCAAAGTTATTAGATGCATTTCTTTTCTGGGCTTTATGTCGCTTAATAGACAGTCTGAGCTTTTTTTGTCTTTGGCGATTCAACAATTGATGGTTCTTACCCAGCAATTGTTTAGCACTACGATAGGTTAAAACTCGACCACTTACTACATCAACTACTGCTACTGTTACGGGTTTTTCCAGACCTAAAGATACTCCAAGGATAATTGATGGATTGCCTTGGTATAAATCTTTGTGAGGTCGTTGGGGAAGATTTTTCAGGTTGGCTAATTGAGTCTGCTTTCTTTTAATGTGTTTTTGTTGTTCTGGATCGAGATCGCCCTTTTCTTCAGTCTGTGCGATCGCATTTCGGGATTTATTGATTTTTTCCTGCGCTACTAGTGCTGTTCCTTCTGTTGTCCATAATCTCGTGTCTACAGAACACTGAAGATATAGTTTATGGCAGTTCCAAGGTTGTTCTCTACGAAGTCGTTTTTTAAATTGTCTGTAACCTTGAAGCAAAAATAATGCCAACTTGTATTCTCGAACCAGAAATAGTAAGAGGAAAGTGCGAGCAATAGTCTTTTTGCGTCTATCTGGTTTTGGCTTCCCTTCTCTCCATAAAAGTCTTCCCGACCTTAAACCAAAAAGTGCGCTAGATAGTTCGTTTTCTCTAAGTCCCTCTTTTTTGTCTTGTTTACTTTTCTCCTTAAGCTTCTGATCTTCCAAAAAACGTTGAAACCAATCAAGTTGTCGCGTATCGCATCGGATCTCAAATTGGCGATCGCTCAGACCATTGAATTTGACCGATAAGTTTCCTTCCTTATTTTCAAACCAGGTTAAATCTGTATTACTTTCATAAGCTATAGAGTAGGGAACGGCAGAAGATTTTCTAGAGAGATTATCTTGTAATAATTGAGCCTCAAGACCCTCTTCGGGTACATAATTATTCTCAATCGCTTTTAAAGTCTGATGCCATAGCTCATATTGTAAGTTTCTACCTGTTGGAAGACGACTTTTCAGTTGCTTTTGTAAGTCTTCAATTTCAATTTCTTTGGCACGCCGACGAAGCGCATACTCTTTTGGATCTTCTTCATCTTCAGGTTCTTTATCAATCTGGCAGCCATTTTTGAGAAGATACACGATGGCGCATTTAGTCACATGGTTGTCAGATTTATCGTATATGTCATGCAAAGAATTAAAGATAGTAGAGCTTTTTTTCTTGGATTTAGTTTTTTTTCTCTTCTTTTGCTTCTTTTTGGAATTGCCTTTCCGAGCTTCTAATTGCTGTTCTATTTGTTGCAGTATTTCCAATCCTAGAAGTCTTATTTCTGCTAAGTCTTTGCTAGACTCTGTTTCTAATTCGCGATCGCTTTTTAGCATTGCCAACCACCGTTGTTTGCCTTCAATTCTCTGGCGTAATTTTTTCTGAACTTTGAGCCAGGATTTGAACATATAGTGAACTTGAGCGATCGCCGAAGAGTAAAAGCGTCCTGGCTGATTGGCAAAAGGCTCTTGTTTTTTGAGAGGAATGCACAGCTCCTTAATCGGTTTTTGGGGCAAAGTTCCTTTTTCAAGCCACTCTTCAAAATCTGGATGATTGGGTACTTGGGCTAGTAGTTCATTGATAAGAGGTGTATTTTTTAGGGTCATCAATTCCCAAAGATGTTTTAATGACTCTGGTTTAGCTGCTATTCGACATTCGATGGTTTTAATACTCATAGCTTGAGACTACCTATTAATACAAGCTTATTAGTATATTAGGCGATCGCCGAACTAAAATCAATATTTTAAGTCATGAATCGTGAGTATTTTATTTTTCTTTACAGTCCGATTGAGAGATGATTTTTTCGATTTGATTTAATCGATCTGCCAAACTAAGAGTCTTCAGCACATGGTCGGGATGTTTTTCAAATTTTTTGCCCCAATTACCAATTGTTCTGGGACTCAAACCAGTAGCTTCTGCTAAAGCAATAGTACAAGCTTTTCTAAATCCTCTTTGTTCGGGAGATAACTCTACCCATTTGTGACAGTATTCCCAAGGGGTCAAAGTGTTTAACTGAGTGCATCAGCATTATCATCGATCTTTTGCTTACTCAATGTCTATGAGGACAAAAAATAGATATTTTTAAAAGTCACGTATTGTGAGTAAATTATAGACTTGAATCGTGACTATGTTAGCTTAGAACTCAATATCTGGATTGACTACTAATTTTGTACGTCTGATGTGAATTAAGAAAAAGCAGGAAAAGACTGAAGATGAAATTTACCAAGCTGATCGTCGAAAATCTTTTCCTATGAACAGAAGAAACTTTTGAATTTAAAATCTTCTGATTGCAATTTTGGTATTAGTGGATGACTGGTATCAAATATAGAGTAAAGCTCTTAAAGCTAATTCTTGCTTGGTTTACTTATGGTAACTATGGCTAAATTAAGTTGAAGCCAGTAGTAGAGGCGGTAATTTGACCAGTAGCGAGGCTGGAACCCTTAAGTAATCCAACTAATTCATCATTTGGACTCAAGCCAGCAATGCCATCATTATCGATGAATACTCCTGTTCCTGATGGGGTTCTAGATGGATTAGTACCTAAGTAATAAGTTTGGAGATTGGATAGTTCAACTGTATCTTCAGTAGGGTTAAAGTCAACGATGTAAGCATAATCAGCAATACCATTACTAGTATTGTCTCCGTCATCGTAGAACGTTTCAGCGATGGCTCCTAGAGCAAAAACATCATTGCCAGCACCACCTTGAAGACGATCAATTTCTCCTACCCCAAGAGTAGTCAAATCCGCCCCCACGATCAAATCATTGCCCCGACCACCAGAGAGAAGATCGCGATCTCCATTACCAATTAGAGTATCATCACCACTACTTCCTAAAAGTCGATCCCGTCCTGCACCACCTTCAATGAAGTCAGCACCATTCTGACCATTAAGATAGTCATTACCATCGTTACCCATTAAAGTATCATCACCTCGACCACCAAAGAAGCGGTTGGCGTTGGCATCACCGATTAAAACATCACCAAAACGAGAACCATCAGCGTTCTCAACCGAACTGTAAGTATCACCATCAGCATCACTACCAATACCAATACCAGCGGATAAGTCTACCGTAACTGCTCCAGGAGAGTTTTGATAAATAACGCGATCGCTACCCTGACCACCTAAAATCAAGTCAGCACCTGCACTGCCCTGTAAAGTGTCATTACCTGTAGCATCAATTATGCTGAGGTTAAAGCGATCGCTTACAGAAGATTGTCCGTCACTGGCTGTTACAGACAGTTCTAAAGTAGCAACATCATCAACAGTAGGATTAGTATTGCTACTAAAAGTACGAGTCTCCCCATCAAAATCAAGCCAGCTTGGTAGATCTGACTCGTCTGCTAATGTAGCAGTGTAAGTTAGATCGTCTTGGTTAATATCGGCGAAACTATCACCAGCAAATGAGAATTCTAATTGCTGTTCGATGGAGAATTTTTGGTCGGCAATGGGATTGGTAACGGTAGGTGCATCATTAACACGAATAGCAACGTTGGTCTGAGTTGCAAACGTTCCGTCGTTGGCTTCCACAGTTAGGTTGAATGGCATTACGGGGTCTGCTAGTGCCAAGTCGTCAAGGTCGTTAACAACAATTTCTCCATCTACACCAATGGCAAAAGGTTCAAGGTCATCTCCGTCTAAATCATTACCCTCCACAATAGAATAGGAGACGCTCAAGTCCGTATTACTACCGTTACCATCATCCGCATCTAGATCCGTGATAATTGAACCTAATTCGGCATCTCTGACAGTAACGAGCATTGCTTCTGGGACTGTTAAGAAGACTGGTGCAACATCTGCTTCAACAGTAACGGTAATATCTTCGCTTAAAATATTGCCTGCGCTATCTTCAACAGTAATAGTTACAGTTGCTTCTCCGCTCTCTCCATCTACAGGAGAAACGCTAAAGAGTGCTTCAGTTGAGCTGCTGCCAGCAGTAATCGAGATATTTTCGTCTGGTAGTAAGGTTTGATTGCTGGAGGTAAGAGTTATATTCAAATCTTCGTAAGCGGTTTCAGGATCGAACAGAGTGATGGGAAGATCGATGACTTTTTGGTCGCCAATCAAGGATAAATCCACAATTCCCGCGATTTGAGGTTGGAGATCGACAGAGCGAATTGCTTGAAGTGCAGCTTCACTGGTATCTGCTAAAGCCTGAACTTGAGTTTCGTCAATATTACCTAAAGCAAAATCATTAAGAGCAGTTGCTTCTTGTCCATTAGCAACGAACTTCGCCTGATTGATTCTAGTAAATAGATCCATGCCATCGGCAGATTCTGCACTCAGCAATCGTTTCTTAGTCGCTCCTGCTGCTAGTACTGCTGCTGCATTGCTAGCAATATTATCGATTACAGTATCATCAATACCGAGGGTTACACCCTGCTGTTGAGCTTGAGCTTGAGCTGTTGAGGCTGCATTGCGAATAACTCCCTCTAACTGGCTGGGATCTTCTAAATCTTCTGGATTGAAAGTATCGCCATTAACAAGCTCTGCGAGTGAAGAATAGGCTGCATTGCTCAAAAGCAAACTGGCATCGGCATCTTGACTCTCCATTGTGCCACCAGCAGCACCCGCTAACGAATTGAGAACCCCAGAAGTGATTCCCTGTACGGTATTAACTGTTAGTAAGACATTGCGAGCATCGGGATTGCCATTAAGTGCTTCATCAACGTGATTAAAGTTGAGTAGATCCACGTCAGGAGAAATTCCCAAAGCGTTAGTGACGCTTGTTGTAGCTTCAGCTAAAGTCGCACCATTATCAACCGCGCTTTGAATTAAAGAAGTAAGAGGTGTAATACTGGCAGCATTAGCAGGTGCTGACATGACCCCCACAACGGGCAAACCTGTTGCAGTTTCAATACCGCCCATTAAGCGAATCACGCCTTGTGATACATCGAAACCTTCAGGAACATCCAACACAAAAGAGCCATCAACTTTGGTAATTCCGCTGGGTTCATTTGGATCGAAAGAGCCGTCATTATTTATATCTAACCAAGCTTGTGCGCCGTCTATATAACCATTTATCCCGAAAAAACTCAGAATTTTTCTACCAGTATCAACTGCAGCCCTAAGAGGTGCTACAAATAATCGATCGGCAATACTTAAAGCTTTATCTTTAGCGGAATCATAAACTTCATCGAGAATATCATCCCAACTATCTATAGAGTTTGCAGTATTAAAAGTTAGATCGTAAGAACCTACCGACTTGCCAAAGACGCTAAATTCGAGATCTTCAATACCACCTCGCAATCCTCTAGAATCTGCTTCTAAGTTTAGTTCGGCGTTGAAATTTAAACCTCCTACACGTCCTTTCCACAAGCCTAGATTCAAATACATTCCAGCAAGTTCTGCATCAAAGTTACCTGTCATGTCAAAACCGTCTTGGGAGATACCGAGACCGAAGTTGGATTCAACACCACCTAAGAAAGGAACATCAATATCGACGTAGGAACTAAGATTAATACCATTGTCATCGATACTAAAGGAGTTTCCAAGAATTTCTTGACCTAGTAAAACTAGATTGCTCGTACCCGAAGCAGTAAGCTGAGTAAAGTCTAGATCCAAAGATACATCCCGCATTGCTAGCAAATTACCAAATCCCAACTGCTCGATATCGAGATTGTATTTAGTTGCGTTTTCGATACTGAAAGAAGCATCGGCAATTTGTTGACCGAGAATAGTCAAGTCTACTTCGCCACCACCGCTAAAAGTAGTTATGTCGAGGAAAAAGTCATTAACATCAAGCTTAATTAATGGTCCTAAGTCGAGGTCTAATTCCTTGACATCAATTCTAGTAGGAGTAATCGAGAAATCAGCTTGAGCGACTTCCTGACCGAACATTTCTAAGCGTCCATCGCCTCTAACGTAAGTGTCCAACAAATCGGCTTTAAATTCGAGGTTCAAGGTGTCGTCGGTAGAGCCACTTAGAGTTAGTAAAGGTTGGTCTTCAAAGGCGATCGCAATTTCGGGAATGGCTACGCTACCTGTAAAGCTAGTGTAGTTGGCATTGCTTTGTAGTGATAGTGCAGTACTCGCTCCATAACCCGAAAATTCGGCATTAATACCCAGTCCTCTCTCTAGAGGAATACCAGCAATGTCTGTTTCAAAGGGTACAAACTGGACGATAGGGTCTAAATTGCCGTCTCCGTCGCCATCGATAGATACTATCTTGGCATTAAAGATTTGGTCGATGAAAGCAATTGTCTCATCAATAACTTGACTATCAACGGCACTGATAAAGGGCGATACTGGACCTGTAAATAGCTGGGTCAAGCCGACAGGCTCATAAATCGTAAAGCTTCCTGCCACATCGGTAGGATTATCGATATCAATCTTCATGGCTAAATCGACATCAATTGCACCCCAACGGAAGTTGGTGATAAAGCCGACATTATCGGGTCTGGGAACGGGAGTGGGAACAGGCGCACCCGCTGCTATAGGTAGTGGAACTATTTGGATAGCACCACCCAATTCCATAGCGAAAGTACGAACTTCTGTATCGGGAATGCCAAAGACATTCTCCCAGGTTTCTCCAGTTTTCAGGCTGTAAAATCCTGTAAAGGTAGGAGCTGGAGTTGGAGTTAACAGGTTGATGCCAACAGTCAGACCGCCATCTAATCGTAATAAGGGTTCGTCGGTTTGGAAAGGATCGTAGCCTCCTAGAGTAACCCCACCTCCTATAGTGAAACCATAATCTTGAGCGATGAAATCGGCATCTACTCCTAAATTAACTTCTTTTAAAGTTAATTCTAAATCGCCAATCGGTAGAATGTTGCCAATCGGAATCAAAGGAATGTCCAAAAGTGCTTTTCCAGTTAAGCTCAAGCCACTGTTAGGAGATATTCCCACATGAGCAGCTAGGGCTTCGATACCTAAATATTCGTTGATAAACTGACCGATTATACCCTCAGATTGAGTAAAGTCTATTTGACCGAGTAAATTAACCCCATTGACCATAGTTATGTCGCCAACGGTTTCCAGATTTACGACCTCGGTTTTATCGGTCATAAACATTTGTGCCTGGTTTATTTCGATCCCTGCAAACAAGGGTTCTAATCCTAGGAAATCAAAACCTAGTTCTGGTAATTTATAACCAAAAGTAGTCTTTTCTTCTGAGAAGCTAAACGACACTTCACTACCGTTAAAAGCAGAACTTAAATAAATTTCAGGAACGCCATTACTATTGAAAATTCCAAATTCTTGGGTACTGTTAACTACAAGCTGTTCGCTACCAAAAATAGCGGTAGCAAAAGCATCAATAATATCTTCTACTGCCTGTATCGAACCGCCAAAGCTAAATATTTCGCCAAAGTCAATTACTAGCTCGTCCTGATAGGCTAATAACATTCCGTCATTAGAAAGATTTACGCTGACGGTACCAATTGCACTCAATTGGTCTTTAATGTTTTGAGGAATATTAATGCCTATAGAGTCGATAAAGGAAGTAAGGAAGCTACCAGAATCTATTTCTGGAATTGATAATTCAAAGATAGTTTCATCTCCCTCCTTACCAATATTCAAGCTGGGATTACTTACGGCTAATGTTGGTAAATCTAGATTGATTCCTAACGCAGCAGCAATGCTTTCTAGAACCGCATCAACTCTCAAAATATCTTGATAATAAAGCTGGAAAGAATCATCGGTTAAAACTAACTGCAAATCTCCTGCAATTGCAGTAATAAAGCGATAGATAAAATCAGGCAGATTTAACGAATCAAACAAATTAACGATAGTTTCTTGAGAAACCTTATTAATATCTAATTCGTAATCAACAATTTGCTGTTGGTCGTCTAGTTCCAGTGCTATATCAAATCCTTCAATATTGAAAGCAAATTTATCAGGTAAAGCGATTAATCCAGTTTGATTAATTAATACTTTTGCTAGAGCTAAAACATCAATTGTTCCGTCATAGCTTAGTTCGTATTTGTTGTTGCCTCTTTGATTGTAGGTGAGTAGATTGTCATCGATCGCAAATTCCAAATCCAGATTGGTTTGATTGGTGGTCAGATTCTTATCTACTGCTAAATCTAAACCGTTAAATCCTAATGTTGTATCGACAACTCCGACTTCACTACCGTCAATAGTGTCAACTATTCCGCCGATTAATTTAGAACCAAAAGAATTAGGATCGCTAATACCCAACATGGCAGCTAAATCTAATCCCTCGTCGGTATTACTGACTGCTCCGACACTAATGTCAGTAGTTTCTTGGGTTGCGGTTTTGCTGTAGTCGATCCCAAAACCTTCAACATTTAGAGCAAATTCATCGGGTAAACTAACTAATCCTGTTTCATTAGCCAGCACTTTGAGGATTGCTAAAACATCCACTGTTCCGTCATAACTGATGCTGTAACCATCATCGTTTTGGGCGTAATCAAACTTACTTTCATCGATAGCAAAGTCTAAGTTTATCTCGCTGCTATCTAGTATTTGTAAATTTAAGCCATTAAATCCTAATACTGTATCGACAACTCCAGCCTCACTACCATCAACAGTATCGACGATACCACCAATAAATTTATAACTAAAGGAATTAGGATCGCTAATGCCAAACATGGCAGCTAAATCTAATCCCTCATCGGTATTACCAACCGCACCAATATTAATGTTGAATTCTTCTTGGTTATTGTCGTTGTTTTGTAGATACTCGACCTTAAATCCTTCAACATTGAGGGCAAATTCATCGGGTAGATTTATCAAATTGGACTGATTAGCAAATAGTTTTAAGATTGCTACAACATCCATAGTGCCGTCATAACTAACCTCGTAACCATTGTCCGATTGATTCCAGATAAATTGGTTTTCGCCAATATCTAAGTTAAAGGCTATTTCTTCGCCGTTATCTGCCAGATCTTTAACGCTATTATAGGAAATGCCGTTTATTTCTAAGGTAGTGTCAACAACTCCAACTTCGCTACCGTCAATTGTATCGACAATAGCAGCGATTAATTCATAGCTAAAGGCATTAGGATCGTTTAAGCCGAACATGGCAGCCAGATCTAAACCTTCACTGGTATTGCTCAATTTGCCTACATTTATATCCAGAGTTTTTTGGTCATTTTCCTGGAAAGATTTAACGCTAAAACCATCGACGTTAAGAACAAATTCATCGGGAACATCGAATAAATTTATTTCTTGTCCCGCAAATCTAATCAAAGCAAAGATATCGATCGTACCGTCATAACTAAGTTCAAAGTTGTCGCTGCTTTGCTCCCAAACAAACTTGTTTTCTCCACTAGCAAAATTTAAAGCAATACTTGTTTCGTCAGTTTCTTTATTTTTGCTAAAACCAAAGCTCGCGCCGTCAAGGTTAATAACTGGTGCGGTAACTTCTACTTCCGAACCTGTAACAGTATTAGCAATTGCCGTCACAAATCGATAATCAAAAGAATTAGGATCGGTAATGCCAAACATAGCAGCAAGATCGATACCAGATTCACCATTGCTCACTTCACCAAAGGCAACGTTGATTTTTTCTTCGGTTTCTGTGTTGTTATAACTAATATCAAAAGTATCGACGTTGAGGGCAAAGGTTTCGGGTAAATTAAATAGCCCCGTACTATTAGCTAAAGTTCTTACCAATGCCAAAGCATCAGTCGTACCATCGTAGCCAAGTTGCCAACCGTTAGGATTTTTATCGAAAGTCAACTGATTTTCGTCGAGATTGAGATTGAAGGCAATGCTTCGAGCAGTTTCATCAACATCAACTGTGTCAGGATTATCGCGATTGGTAGTAAGAACTAAATCCATACCGTTGAAGGCAATTTCAGTATCGCTAGCTCCAATTTCATTACCGTCAATGGTATCGACAAAACCTTCGATTAATTGATAACCAATCGATTCAGGATCGGTTAAACCTAACATTTTAGCTATGTCTAGTCCCGATTCACTATTACCAATACTGCCTATCTCTAGTTGCAGGACATCTTGAAATTCCGATGTGTTAAAGCTGGTAGCAAACCCGTTTACATTGAAAGCATATTCTTCTGGTAGAGCATTAGGTATAATTCCGTTAATTAATCCTCTTGTCAGAGCTAGAAGATCGACCGTGCCATCGTAGCCGACTAACCAACCGTCTGGGTTTTGACTCCAAACAAAGTTGTTATCGTCTATGCCAAGATTAAAGTCAATATTTCTTGCTCTGTCTAATTTTTCATCTGAGTTTTCAGCATCAATAATGTAAATTTCGTCCATGCCGAAATCTAAACTATTAATATTTAAGGTCGTGTCATTAACACCAACTTCACTACCATCAACGGTATCGACTAATCCAGATATCAACTGATAGCCAAATGATGAGGTATCGCTAATACCAAACAATTTAGCTAAATCTAATCCCGATTCTCCATTTCTAATTGCACCGATGCCAAAGTCAAAAGTTTCGGTGACTTCTTTTTTGGCAGTTTCTTCCATGTAGCTGGGAGTATCGGGATTGACTAAAGTTTCTGATTGAGAACGTTTGACGCTGAAACCATCAACGTTGAAAGAGAAATCTTGGGGAACAGTAAATAGATTGGTGGAATTGACCAAACCTCGAACCATTGCCAGGGCATCTATCGTACCGTCGTAGCTAACCTCGTAGTTATTGCTATTAGTTTGTTTCCATACGAAATCATTATCGTCTATGCCTAGATTGAGACTGTAATCAGTTGCGGTATTATTTTGCAGACTTAGAGGATCGCTTCGACGATTCATCTCAAAACTGAGATCGTTTAAGTCTAAGGTAGTATCGACTACTCCTATTTCTGTGCCGTCGATGGTATCAACAATTCCACCGATGATTTGATACATGAAGGAATCGGACTGGACACCAAGCATTCCAGCTAGATCTAATCCTGACTCAGTATTGCTAATTTGACCGACGCTCAAACTTAAGCTTGTTAATGGGTTCTCTCCAGTTTCTTCGGTATAACTGACATCAAAATCTTCTACAGCTAAGGAAACTTCTGGAGGTAAGTTAACTAAATTGGTCGAGTTTAATAATTTTCTAATTAAACCTACGATATCAACCGTACCGTCAAAACCAAAATTATAGTTGTTGTAGGAATTATCTCCTGAAAATCCTCTACCCAAGTTGAACTTGGCATCGTTAAGACCGATACTAAAGGTGAGATTATCTTCACTTTCGTCTAATGGAAACGTATTGGGATTGTCTAAGATCGAATCGACTGTTAAACCGACTCCTGCAAAAGATAAATTCTGGTTCGTGCCATCGCTGGTACCTGCACCACCCTGATTCAAGCCATCAATTAACGAATTTCCCAGTCCAGTACTATCAATTACACCTAAGACACTTCTAATTGTTTGTGCTACTAGAGGAGAATCTTCTAAACCTAATAATTCTTCTATTCCTAATCCTGTTTCGCTATTAGTCAGGCGATCGAATATTTCTGTTAGGGTAGTGGCATCATCTAAATTCAGTAACTCTGCCAAACTCGAAGTACTGTCCTGAATGCCAAAATCTCTATCGGCAAGTTGACCGATTCCTACTGCTAACTCGACGTTTTCAGCTTCTTTTTGGAAACCAAGATTAAACCCATCAATTTGGTTGAGGTTTACAGTTAAATCTGGCAACAGGTTATATAAACCATCGTTAACTAAGACTCGAACAATAGATAAAAATTCTCCTAAGCCATCAAAGTTACCATCCAATAAATCTTTAACGCCAGGTCTTGCTTTGAAAGATTCGGGAGTCAAGATACCATCTTCAAAGAAATATTGCTCGACTCCGCTTACGGTTTTTACTTCGTTATTGCGATCTGTAATTAGAAGAATGTCGCTTAATTGGGAGTAACTGTAATCCTCAGTGGTATCTGCCAGGGCTAAAGTATCGTTACCTTCGCCACCGATGATAGTATCGTTGCCCGTGGTAACTTCTAAGCTTTCACCAACATCAATATAATCGTTGCCATCACCAGCATTGATGTCATTATGATTGCTATCCCCGACAATAATGTCATCTCCACTACCACTAAGCAGTACTTCAATATTAGTTACTTGTTCGAGATCGGCAAGACCAATAGTTTCAATTAGACCAGAATTGAAATCGATTTTAATTCGCTCGGTTTCACTGCTTAAATCTAGAGTATCTCTACCTTCTCCACCATCAAAATAATCTACTCCACTACCGCCATCTAAGAAATCATTACCCTTACCACCGATTAAGGTATCGTTTCCTTTACCACCAATTAAAGTATCGTTGCTAGGATCGTCGCTTCCTTCTGTCTCATCGAGAACATTAGAATCACCAAATAGCGAATCATCGCCTTCACCGCCAACAACGCTGTCGCTACCACTACCACCTTCAATAATGTCATTACCTATACCCCCAGCTAGAGTATCTTCGTCTTCTCCACCAGAAAGGTAGTCATTTCCACTACCACCTTCAATGGTGTCATTTCCACTACCACCTACTAGGGTATCGTTACCTAAATCGTCTATTAGAGTATCATTGCCACTACCGCCCTGAAGATTGTCGTTACCTGCCTCACCTTCGATATAATCTAAGCCGTCACCACCTAGAACAAAATCGTCGCCTTCACCACCTAATATACTGTCATTACCTTTACTGGCAATAATTAGATCGCCACCACCATTACCATAGATAGTGTCATCACCATCTCCTCCATCAAGAGTATCGGAATCTCCTGTTTGAGTAGAAAGATCGCCATGGATAAGATCGTTACCTTCGTTACCAGAGATCGTATCGCTACCAGAACCTCCATCAAGGGTATCATTCCCCTCTCCGCCAAAGATAATATCGTTATCCGTATTTCCTGCAATATAATCGTCGTCGGCATTTCCATAGAGGGTATCGTCAGCACTTCCTCCATCAATAGAATCGCGACCAGCATTACCAAAGACTAGATCGTCACCACTACCTCCATCGATAGTATCGCTTGCTGAATATCCTTCAATAGTATCGTCACCACTACCTCCATCAATAGAGTCACCAGTAAAAGTTATTTGGGAGCGATCGATCTCAATGCCGAAAATTCTACTGACAAAGTCAGCAAAATAGGCAGCTTTCTCTTCAGATGATACTTCTGACCCTTCATTATCTTCACTGGCAAAGATCAGATCGTTGCCATCATCACCATAGATCGTGTCACTTTGCTTGCTACCGTAAATTTCATCATTCCCATCACCGCCATTTAGATTGTTGGATCCTTCTCCACCCCGTAGCGTGTCATTACCCGCGTCACCGAATAGAATATCGTTACCCTGACCGCCATATATTTCATCATTACCATTATTGCCCCATAGCTTGTCATTACCCGTGCCACCGTACAATGAATCTTCACCATTATCACCGTATATATCGTCATCACCGCTACCTCCAGTCATAGAATCATTATCATCACCACCAGAGAGATAATCGTTACCCTTACCGCCACTTATGGTGTCGTTTCCGCTTTTACCATAAACAAAATCATTACCTCCCATAGCACTATAGTTGTTAGGGCTATCGTCGAGATTTGTTAGTAAAGATGCATCTTTACCAGTTACCCATCCAATACCTGATTCTAGAAACTCGGAAAAAGCTTCTTTTTGTTCGGGACTCAAGCCTAATACATTGGCAATTCCATCAATAAGTTGACCTAACAAAACACTGGCGATTTCTTCAACTATGTCTACAAAACCTTTACCGTCGCCAATCGCGCCATTTACTTCCGCAGTAAAAACTTTAATGCTATAGTTAAGGCTTTCAGTAGATTCGGTGTCGTTATCTTCATATTCCAAACCAAAACCTAGGGAAACTTCTCCTAAACCTTTTATTTCCTCAGATATACCAACAGAAGCACTAAACTTAAATATTTCATCTTTGTCTTTTTCTTTGTTTTCTTCTTGTTTTTCTATAGTGACAGAGACAAGATCGATTTCTTCTTTACCAAACTTTACCTGTATAGCTGCTTCGGCTTTATATTCGCCAGTACCAATTTTTAAACCAAGGCTATTTACTGCAAGAACTACAGGCGTTTTAGGTATACGTAGGCTGAGATCTTTGAGATAAAATACATCTCGCTCATATTCAACATCTACAGATGCTAACTCTACCGTCAGTATTTCGATTGCTGCCTTGGCTCTAAATTCAAAGTCATCTGTACCATCATTATCTTCATCATCTAACCAGCCCACAGATAATTCCGCAATTTCTGCCTTGGCAGCTTTTAAATCTAGTACGAGATTTGTAAGTTGAAAACCATTACTTTCAAAAACAAAACCAGTGTCAGGTGAAGTTAGAAAGTCTAGACCAAACAATTTTAGGTCTCCCGTACCTTCGGTTCTATCCCCATCAAAGTCTTGATAGATAGTTTTGATATCGAGGTCAATTATTCCGCCTAATATATCGAAATCAACGTTTTGAATCTGATATCTTTTTTTATCTTCTTCGAGTACTAAACGAGGACTTTGGTTGTCGGCATCTTTAACTAATTCGGCAGCAAAATCACTGTCAAATATATTGTCAATAATATTGAAAACATCTGCCTCAACCGTAAAATCGGCAGTCGTACTATATGTTGAATTGGCAGCCTGTACTACAATATTGTATGTAGTATCGTTTTGGTAAGTTAATGCATAGGGATCTGCTAAGGTTACTACGCCCGTACTGGTATCGATCGCAAAAGCTCCATTAAAATCGTTCAACAAACTATAAACTACATTAGTAGTATCTAGTTTTGCCGTAATTCCGACTGGATGTTTAGTGGGATTATTGATATTAGAATCGTCGAAATTAGGTGTTATTTTTCTAATTTCATTTTTAGAATCATCGACATCTAGAATTTGAGTGGGAGAACCAACAACATCGTTAACCGTGATATTTATCTCCTGAGTTGTATTTATCGTTCCATCAGAAGCAGTTATTTCTACCTGATAAATATTATTTTTATCGCTATCAACAGGATTTCCATAATTGAAAACACTGTTAAAAACTAAGACTCCCGTTTCGCTATCGATACTAAACAGACTGCCATCGCTGCCACCGCTGATACTGTAAATAATAGTCTCGCTATCGGGATCGTCTACGGTAACAGTGATTACTTCTGAGGTATTTTCATTGAGATTGACAGTATCGCTACTAGTAATACTGGGTGCATCATTAACATTGTCGATCGCAATTGTGATATTTTGAGTTTTAGTCAAACTACCATCAAAGGCAGCAACTTCTACTTCATAGATGTTGTTTGAATTGCTATCGCTGGGATTATTATAATCGGGAGCAGTCTTGAAGCTTAATGCTCCTGTTTGGCTATCAATACTAAAGAGAGTACTGTCATTACCACCATTAATGCTGTAACTAACGGTATCACCCTCTGGATCTTCTGTTGTTACCGTAATTATTTCCGTATTGTTTTCTAATAAATTTACCGTGTCTTCACTGGTAATTAGTAATTCATTAGCGTTTTCTACAACAATACTAAGATTTTGTGTTGCGCTTAAGTTTCCATCAGAGACAGTAACTTTTACTTCATAGATACTATCGGAATTGCTGTCGTCAGGATTTTCAAAGTCAGGAGCAGTATTAAAGTTTAATTTTCCTGTATCACTATCAATATTAAATAAATCGCTGTCATCACCACCGCTAATAATGTAGGTGAGAGTATCCTCCAAATCTGGATCGTTTGCCGTTACGGTAATTACATCTCTATCATTTTCAGCCAGATTTACTGTACTGCTGCTGGTAATAGAGGGTTGCTCGTTAATATTGTCAACTGTAATAATCAGGTTTTGTGTTTGGCTGGCAGTACCATCAGAAACCACTATTTCTACTTCATAAGTATTATCCGAATTGTTGTCGCTGGGATTTTCATAATTGGGGGCAGTCTTAAAGCTTAAAGCTCCCGTTGCGCTGTCAATATTGAATAGACTACCATCATTACCACCGATAATAATATAGCTGAGAGTATCTCCATCGGGTTCATCTGCTGTTACGGTAGTTACTTCTGTAGTGTTTTCATCGAGATTAGCAGTATTGCTGCTAGTAATGTTGGGTAAATCATTAGCATCATTGACTGTAATCGCTATGTTTTGTGTTTGACTGGCAGTACCATCAGAAACCACTATTTCTACTTCATAAGTATTATCCGAATTGTTGTCGCTGGGATTTTCATAATTGGGGGCAGTCTTAAAGCTTAAAGCTCCCGTTTCGCTGTCAATATTGAATAGACTACCATCATTACCACCGATAATAATATAGCTGAGAGTATCTCCATCAGGGTCGTCGGCAGTAACGGTAATTACCTCTGTGGTGTTTTCATCAAGATTAGCGGTATTGCTGCTAGTGATGTTGGGCAAATCATTAGCATCATTGACTGTAATCGCTATGTTTTGTGTTTGACTGGTAGTACCGTCAAACACAGCTACTTCTACTTCATAAGTGTTATCGGCATTACTATCGTCAGGATTATTAAAGTTGGGAGCAGTATTAAAGCTCAATACTCCCGTTTCACTATCGATACTAAACAGACTGCGATCGCTGCCACCGCTAATGCTGTAGCCTAAAGTATCCCCATCGAGATCGTCGGCAGTAATGGTAATTACTTCGGTAGTGTTTTCATTGAGATTAACAGTATCGCTACTAGTGATGTTGGGTGACTCGTTAAGATTATCGACTGCGATCGCTATGTTTTGTGTTTGAATAGCACTACCATCAGAGACAGCAATTTGTACTTCATAAACATTATCGGAATTGCTATCGCTAGGATTTTCATAATCGGGGGCAGTCTTAAAACTCAATTCTCCCGTATAGCGATTGATACTCAACAGATTGCGATCGCTGCCATCAATAATGCTGTAGCGAAGAGTATCCCCATCGGGATCGTCGGCAGTAAGGGTAATTACTTCTGTAGTGTTTTCATCGAGATTAGCGGTATTACTGCTAGTAATGTTGGGTGAGTCGTTAGCATCGTTGACTGTAATCGAAAGGTTTTGTGTTTGACTGGCAGTACCGTCAAAAACAGCTACTTCTACTTCATAGACATTATCAGAATTACTATCGCTGGGATTTTCGTAGTTAGGAGCAGTATTAAAGCTCAATACTCCCGTTTCACTATCGATACTAAACAGACTGCGATCGCTACCACCGCTAATGCTGTAGCTGAGGGTATCCCCATCTGGATCGTCGGCAGTAACGGCAATTACTTCTGTAGTGTTTTCATCGAAATTAGCAGTATCGCTACTGGTAATAGAAGGTATGTCGTTAGCATCATTTACTGTAATCAAAAGGTTTTGTGTTCGACTGATGCTACCATCAGAAACAGCGACTCGTACTTTATAAACATTATTTAAATCGCGATCGCTGGGATTTTCGTAGTTAGGAGCAGTATTAAAGCTCAATGCTCCCGTTTCACTATCGATGCTAAACAAACTGCGATCGTTACCACCGCTAATGCTATAGCTGAGAGGATCGCCGTCAATGTCATTTGCGGTAACGGTAATTACGTCTGTGGTGTTTTCATCGAGATTGGCAGTATTGCTGCTAGTTATTGTCAGAGGCTGATGGACAAAGAAAGAATCAACTAGAAAAGAGCTTCCTTCCGTTCCATCTCGATAAGTATAATTGCCGTTTACTTCAATAGTAGCTATAGTAGCTGTCGTGCTTGTTCTAGTCTCAGCAGTAAAATCAGCTATATATCTTGTCGATCCAAATAACTTAAATTCTGCTAACTGAACTTCGTTTGCCCCACTGTTGGCGGTGACGTTTAATCGATAATATTTATAGGCTTGAGTATTCGAGATACTATAAGAATTGGTTTGAAATCTGTTAGTAAAATTTTGGTTGCTTCGAGAGTTGAGATTGACAAAGTTGGTTCCATCATTAGAACCTTGTAGCTGCCAGTTTCTAGGATCTCTGTCTTCAAAATCGTTGGCAGAAGTCAGATTATACCGAGTTACAACCAATGGTGTCTCAAATTCGTATTGAAGCCAGCCAGTACGATTAAAAGTCAGCCATTTACTATTGCTACGATTATCAAATGCTTGTCGGGGAGTTTCGCCACTAGGACTATCACCAGAACCCGAAGCGACACCATTGTTCGTAATATTTATCGAACTGCTAGAACTATTGTCTGGTCGTAGATTAGAAACTACACCGCCTGAAACGTCTAGATCGTTTAAGTCAAAACCGATGGGAGACTGAGGAAATTCAAAAGCAACTGTCCTTGTTTCTCCAGCGTTAATTTCGTTGATATTGTTGACTGCGATCGAAAAATTTTGGGTTCGACTGCCGTTACCGTCAGAGACAGCAACTTCTACTTCATAAACATTATCTAAATTGCTATCGCCTGGATTTTCAAAGTCAGGAGCAGTATTGAAGTTTAAAACTCCCGTATTGCGATCGATACTAAACAAACTGCGATCGTCGCCACCGCTAATGCTGTAGCCCAGAGTGTCCCCCTCGGGATCGTTTGCGGTAATAGTAGTTACTTTTATGGTGTTTTCATTGAGACTAATAGCACTATTTCTAGTAATGGAAGGTAGCTCATTGACATCATTTACTGCGATCGCTATGTTTTGTGTTTGACTGGCACTACCGTCAGAGACAGCAACTTGTACTTCATAAACATTATCTGAATTGCGATCGCCTGGATTTTCAAAGTTAGGAGCAGTATTAAAACTTAATGCTCCCGTATCGCGATCAATGCTAAACAAACTGCGATCGCTGCCACCGCTAATGCTGTAGCCCAGAGTGTCTCCATTGGGATCGTTGGCGGTAACGGTATTTACTTCTGTGGTGTTTTCATCGAGATTGACAGTATCGCTACTGGTTATGATAGGAGGCTGATACACCAAGAAAGAATCAGCTAGAAAAGAGCTTCCTACCGTTCCGTCTGGATAAGTATAATTGCCGTTTACTTCGATAGTAGCTGTGGTGTTGGTTCCTGTATTAGCAGTAAAACTGGCTGTATACCTTGTCGGACCAAATAACTCTAATTCTGATAACTGAACGGCATCTGTACCGTTGTTGGCGGTGACGTTTAATCGATAATATTTATAGGCTTGACTATTTGAAGTGTTATAAGAATTGGTTTGAAATCTGTTAGTAAAAATTTGGTTGCTTTGAGAGTCGAGATCGACAAAGTTGATTCCATCATTAGAACCCTGTAGCTGCCAATCTTTAGGGTCTCTTTCTTCAAAATCATCGGCAGAAGTCAGACTATAAGAGGTGACGATGAATGGTTGGTTAAATTCATATTGAAGCCAGCCAGTACTATCAAAAGTCAGCCACTTAGTATTGCTATCATTATCAAATGCTTGTTGGGGGGGTTCATTGCTGGAACTAGTTCCAGAACCCGAAGCAACACCATTACTCGTAGCATCTATCGAACCGCTAGAATTAATATCTGGTTGTAGATTGGAAATTACACCGCCTGAAACGACTAAATCGTCTAAGTCAAAACCAATAGGAGACTGAGGAAATTCAAAAGTAACTGTCTTTGTTTCTCTAGCGTTAATTTCGTTTACATCATTTACTGCAATCGAAAGGTTCTGTGTTCGACTGATACTACCGTCAGAGACAGCAACTTGTACTTCATAAACATTATCTAAATTGCTGTCGTTTGGATTTTCAAAGTCAGGAGCAGTATTGAAGCTTAATACTCCCGTTTCACTATTGATGCTAAACAAACTGCGATCGCTGCCACCGCTAATGCTGTAGCCCAGAGTATCTCCATCGGGATCGTTAGTGGTTACGGTAATTACTTCTGAGATATTTTCATCCAAACCAGCAGTATTATTACTAGTAATAATGGGTGCTGCGTTCGGTACGAAACCATAGTAATCATCATTATCGGTAACAGTCCCAGCATCGTTGGAAGCAATATTATTGATGTATGTAACGCCATTAACTATAATGATGGGCAAAGAATCGGGCATTTCTTGATTATTGCCGTTACCATTATCTAAAGTATGGAGAGCAAAAATAGCGCCGCCTAAACCCTGACCATCATCACTAATAGCATTTGAGTTGCCTCCTTCTCCTCCAGCAACTTCATTACCGTTAAACGTGGCATTATTAATAGTTAAGTTACCAGTGCGGATGAAAACCGCGCCACCAAGCCCCGCTCCGCCAGCACCGTAACCCCCAGCACCCCCAGCACCCCCAGCACCCCCAGCACCGCCAATTCTGCCACTATTTTGTCGACCGCTGCTACCGCCTGAACCAAAGCTACCAGTACCACTATTGCCACTAGCAAAACCACCAGCACCGCCAGCACCACCAGTGCCACCAGTGGCACCTCGACCACCATCACCACCAGGAGCATCGTCAGTAGAAAAGCCAAAAACACTAATGCCTCTGCCACCATCACCGCCTCTACCACCAGTACCACCAGCACCACCATCACCGCCAGTACCGCCACCAGCACCAAAGCCACCAGCACCACCAGCACTGCCAGTACTACCAGCACCACCAGTACCACCATTACCACCGCCAGTACTATAGACGAAAACAGCAGCATCTCTACCATTGCTACCTCTGCTACCAGTGCCACCATTGCTACCTCTGCTACCAGTGCCACCACCATCGCCAAAGCCTTCAAAGCTACCAGTGCCACTATTGCTACCAGTGCCACCATTGCCACCTATAGCACGATTATCTACAAAGTCAACATTATTGACGGTAACATCACCATCGTAGATAAATAAGGCTCCGCCCATGCCAGCACCGCCACCAGATCCATCACCACCCTTGGCAACACCGCTAGTGAGGGTTAGATCGTTAATTTCTACCGTGCCATTAACAACAGTTAGTAGGGGTCGATCTTCGCCATTAAGATCGATAATACCGTCACCATCGTTGTCACCGCTAATACTGTATCCATTACCATTGATAATAATGTCACTCGCAATCTCAGGCATTCGAGCGACACCGTTCGACATATTTAGCCGTACATTTTCACTCAGCTCGATAGTATCCGTACCAGGATTAGCGTTCGCCTGTATTATTGCATAGCTGAGAGTTCCTAGCGTATCGCCTAAGCCGTTGTCTATTGCTCGATCTACGTTATAAATTGCCATAATAATTTTTTCTTAGTATGTAGTCAGGTTTGTCTTCTCAATTCTGTGTATTCGGAAGACTTTAATTAACTGATTGGATCTTGTTTTTCGTAATTCCTGAAAACTTTGATCCCCAGTCAATACTTCTCGTTTAAGATTTCTATTTTCTAGGAATAGCTATAGGGAACTGGGGGAGTAGGGACTTGGGGAATTGACAAGAACTTATCCCGCTGGTTCCCAAAACCAAATCTCCCCATAGCTGAACCAAATAATTAACTTGTTAACCGAGAAGTATTGGATCCACAGTAATGTTTAGCAATTAAAATACAAATGCCAGAAATAGCAAAGGTTTAATAATACATGTTGTAAATAACTATGGTTCTGTTTTGCAATGTGATTTAATTATTGCTATAAAAATCAGAATGCTATAGAACTAAGCTCTTGATAAATTTATATTTATTCTATACAGCGAAGGGTGTGAACCAAATCAGTAAAACTACTATTTTAGTAAGCAAAAGAATATATTGTTTAGTTCGAAATTGCTATCAAAATTTTGATCGAATGTCTAGTTTTTAGATCACTCGTGCCTAAATTTACTTTTTGACCAAATTTATTTGAATGTTAAGTTAGACAAGTAGTTAAACAAAAAAAATGTGTGTTTGAAAATATTAAAATATTTTTGTTAGTAATTTTCTGCTAATTATTTACTTGTAATTTATATTTTATCCGAAAAAATACTTAATAATAACTGACTATTTACGCCCGCTTTACTCTCATTTATATTGAAAAAGAATCATAATTTCTTTCGCAAATTTTCTACAAATAATACAAAATATGAATCGTTTTATTTCAACTATTAGTTTAATTAGTCTAACTTCGGTTGCTGGTATACTGGCTGCTACTGCTGGAGTCAACGCTCAAACCGTCGATTCTGGTGAAGTACAAATGACGGCAACAGTAGGTGACGTTTGTTTATTTACAGATCCATTAGATGGAACTTTAGGTATCGACCCAGATGATTTAACGACCTTGAGTTCTAGCTTGAACGCCAACGGGATTACCACCGCAACAGGAGATGGAGCAGCAGGTTCAATTGATGTAACCTGCAACAATGCGACTTCAACTATTAGTATTAGTAGCGTTACCCAGGCAATTCCTTCAGGGATAACATCTGATAGCTACACCGCTACCGTATCTGGTCTTGGCAGCGATATCGTCTCTACTGATGGCGCAGCAGCAACCCCTGTAGCGATAGGTAGTACCGCTACACAAACTTTGGATGTAGATTTAGAGGCTGTATATGGCACTAACGTCATTCCAGGAGATTATACATACACCGTGAACTTAGTCGCTAATCCTTAATTAGAACTGCTTTACCAAGACTAAACGGACAAGTAAATAGTTACGGTTGTAGTGTGGGCGATGCAAAGCAATTATTCGGTGCATCGCCCACACTAGTATAAATGATGTTATTAGCTGTTAATTGTTACTTCAGTTGCTTATCTTCAATGATAAGTAAAACAATTTGTTTGCTTATCTTTCAATTGGCAGTTTGAAGATCGATTTCTAGTAATGGCTCAGAATCTGGAGTTATAGTCAGTGGTTTGACATTTACAGGGCGATCGCCAACCTCAAGACTGTAAGTATCTTGAGTTAATCCCTCTAGGAAATATACCCCCGCACTGTTTGTAACCGATAAAACAGACTTATCAGATTTTTTAGATACAGCTCGAACTCTTGCCCCCGCTACAGGTTCGCCTTTTTTATTAGTGACAGTTCCTATCGCCGTATAAGATCGATTAAAAGGAACGTCTATTTTAGTGTAGCTTCCTGCCGTTACCCAGACAGCATAAGCAGATTCTGTAGGGTTAAGATTAAAGGGATGACCCGCAGGATCTAAGTCTAAGCGATATTCTCCTGGGGCAAGACGAACAAATACTCCCTGACTGGTAATATCTTTGCGGATAGATTCCAAAGACTTATGGTTGACCATCAAAAGTAGTTCCGCATCTTCGGTATAAATTTTTTCTCCGCGATCGAGCTTACCGTTGCTGTTTAGATCTGCAAAAGGTCTGACTAAGATACCTCCTTGAGTTCTTAACTTATTTGGGTTGCGATCGCCCAAACTAGGTCTACCCTGCAAACGTAAATTAGGAAAGACATCGATTCGTAGTTGAGAATCATTATCTTCGGGAGATATACCTTCATAGCTTAACCGTAGAGTTGTGCCAGGAATGGCGCGAGTAGTCAAAGCAGCTAGAGGCGCGCTGCCTACTGCATTAAAACCATAGCCTAATTCCACATCCCACAAACTACCGCCATCGCTAGCGTTTCGCTCCGAGCGATAGTGCCAGCCAAAATTAACTACGCTATTGTTATTATCAGAATTACGAGTGTCATAGCCAACAAAGAGAGAATGCCCCTGAGAATTAAAAGAATTGTTCGACAAATAGTAGCTCAAACGAGAAAAAGTAGCATTGTGATCGCCTTGGTGTGAAAAGTTAAAAGCCGAATAACGAGAGTCAACACGCCGACTGAAGCCTTGGCGATCGCCATAATCGAAGCTAGTCAGTAAAGAAAACTGTTTTTGGTTTGTTCCCTCCCCTAGCTGATAGCTTTTGCTAAAAGTAAAACCCGTAGTGATATTGTCTCGGTTATCGTTACCCAGACGAAAGCTCAAATTTTTAGCAGCGCGCCAATCAATCCGCAAATTATGACTAAAACCATTGCCGTTGAAGTTGAGATTTAACTTATCTGTAGGCTGGTAGTTAAAATAGGCAGTATAGTCTGCATCTTGAAGCTGAGGATTAACTAAAGTTGATATGCCAAGCTGAAGGGGAACATTATTCGGTTGATAAAATAATTCACCCATCGCATACATAGAACTATCTACAACCAGTCCCGTACCCAGAGTTAACTCTTGTGTAATTCCCCGACGATAATTAATTCCTCCTCCTAATTCTTTAAACTCGCCAAAAAAACTAGACCCCGTTAAATTGCGATTGATACCTAAAGAGGCTGATAGAGTAGATGTACCTCGACTCAACTGTCCCGATACATAGGTTGTGACTGGTTCTCTAATTTCAGGAGCGACGGTTAATCTGCCGTTAGGATAGACCAAAATTTGGTAATCATTTTGGCGCGAATCAACATCGTCAAACTGATATGTTCCCGTTTCATCGACGACGATCTCCTGAATAATTTCTCCCCGCCTAGTAACTAAATGAACTATATCTCCTGGCTGTGCCGTTCCCGCTATCGTACGATTGACTGCCTGTGGTTGCCGTCGTAGATTGGCGTTGAACCCTCCCAAAGACAAATTGCGATTGGGAGTAAAGCCAAACCTTCTAATAGTCGTCATACCCCAATATTGCCCGCTAGAAGCATTAGCAGAAGTCTGCCAGAAAGTCGAATGCGACCCTAAAGCATAATCGGTCGTATCTGTTTGTCGCAAATACTGTAGTTCTCCTAGCTGCCAACTACTTAGATCGGTCAAATCGTTGCCATCGATTTGGGTATACCAGCTACCGCCCCCAAGTGTTCCAATGGCACTAAATTCGCTGACTGAATCAAAGTTGCGGTTGCCCAAATCATTATTGTTCCACCTTAGCCTTTGTCCCACGGTAGTTAAGGTAAAGTTTTTTGGGTTCATTTGGGTTAACCCTGTCGTATCTACAGGTACATCTACAACGGCATTTCGCTGAGGCAGATTTGACCAAGGTGGTTTAAATTCAATCGCATATTCTCGAAGATTGAATTCAACAGCAACTCCTAAAATATCTTCAATCTGGGATATTTGAAAAACTAAGCCTAAGTCTCGATCCGTGAGTAGCTGTTTTGGATTAACTTTAGTTACTATGCCAGGAGATCTTAATTCCAGCACTCCCCGATCCAAAGTCGTTACTTCCAGATTAAGTGCTTCGACGACAACATCAAAAGGAATGAGCCATTTTTCAAAAGCGATCGCGATTCCATCTTCTGCTCCTTTAATCAGTGCCGAAGTGTTAATATTACGCCCATTTAAATTAATGCCTACAGGAAAAACCTCAAACTGAGTCTTACTATCTTGTTTGACTGGAGAATTATTGAGAAGATCTTCATTTGCTGTCGAAATTTCTCCACGAACGGGGTTAGCAGAGATTAATAATCCTAAAGTCAATAGTAAACTAGCAATGTAAGATAATCTTCGAGAGGTTAGATAGTTTAGATAAAACTTATTTTGAAGACAATCTAAAAAAAGCAAATGCACTGGTCAAAAATTAAACACACTAATCTCAAATAGGTTTAGCTGACGCAATTATTCTCAACCGACTAAAATCACTGCTCGTCTTAAAGCTCGATCTCGAAGTCGAAGTCAAATACTTCTTGTTCGTCAGAACGCTCCCAGATAATCTTTCCCTCTAACTGATACACTCCTGGCTCTAGGCTCAATTCCTTGTTTCGTTGGCGATTCAATTCAAGATTGGTTTGGCTATCTGGCAAAAACGAGCCTCCAGATTTACCTGAACCTACCACCTCTTTTCCTTGCTTTAAAACCCAATCTATTTCTCCTTTTGCCGTAGCCGTACCTTCATTAGCCACTAAAAGATTGAGACTTTTATTCTCAGAATTGAAACTAGCTTCAGCAACGCTAATATGGGGAGCTACTTCACCTTTAGTAACATATAGAGCAGAACCGATACTAATATTTAAGCCAACCTTACGCCCTTGACTATTAGTTTTCTCTTGCAGGGTTTCGGCAAAAATAGCCGTGCGATATTCTCCATCAGGAAAGCTTGGAGGTAGCAAGCCAATTAATCTTATTCGACGAGAGCTATTACCAGGTATAACCATTTCTCGTGGAGAATAGCGCAGATAGGGGGTTAAGTCGTCAGATCTAGTTTGACCCTTTTTATTCAAAGAATCTCGACGCTGAAACACGCCATTTTTACTATATGTAAAGCCTGTGAGATAAAGACGAACTCGAATTGGTTTGGGGCTAGTGTTCCCCACTTGTATAACCCCTTTACTCTGCCCTTGTTTTAACTCCATTTTCAAATACATAGGAGACAAAAACAATCCAGCATTAGCAGGCTGAGTCAAAATGTTACAGCTAGCAACTGCTAAACTTATTACTCCAGCAGCAAAAATAGATTTTAAATTGGACATCAAACAATTGAGATAAAGCTTTTATATTGACAGTAAAGCTATAGTTCCCCGATTCGAGAAAATTATTATAGTTGACAGAAATATCTATCTCGATTCTTGTAATATGAGCATTTATAGCTATTAGAATACTAGCTTCACCATTATTAAATTTTGTGCAATTAATGCGATCGCCTTAAAAACATCAAATGCAGTAACTTTTGTAAGAAGAGCAACTGAGGTCTGGGGAGTGATCATAAAATTTCACATTCAAGTTTTATAAATTATTTCGCCTACTTACTTATAACAATACTGCTTTAAAAAATACTTAGCTTATTTTAGCTTTGGCTGATGTTTAGCCATTTTCTCAAACTGCAAACCACAATGCTGGCATTCACCTATTTCCCATTGTGATGGAATTAGAAAAGCAGTACCGCAGTTAATACATTTAGCCAAAAAACGAACGTTATGGCGATCGCATCCCCTTTTATCTTTAAACTGCCATTCAATTTGATGATGAGGTTCTTCTTGATAACAAGCAGCGCATAATAAAGTAGGTTTACACTTCATGGTAGTTCCTGGGAGTGGAAACATTTGTCTCAAGCGATCAACATCCACCATGACTATTTCAGCCAAAGCTTCTAACTCTTGCTGAGTAGGAAAAGGATTGAAATAGAACTTTTCCCACCTTGCCAAAACCGCACCCAAACCGACTACCTCCCCCAAACCGCTAGCAGCAGAGAATCTATTCCCCCTAGCTCGCCGAAAACGACCTAAAAAATGACTAATACTCTCTCCCTCAAGTGGTTCAACTTTAGTTAGCCAATACTGGTTATTTTCTCTTTTTTTCATAAGACCATTTAGTTGAAGATATCACTTGGTTTAAAATTTCAGGATCGACTTTTTGATGACCTTCAAGTAAAGACCTAATGGCAGCTTTACGTAAGATCATATCCAATCTACCAATTAGTTTTTTCGTATATTTTTTTAAATCACTAAATAGTTTCCCTTTTGTGAGATTAGATGATTCTGGTAGCTGTAAAACGTCTCTTTCCCAGATCGCTACCATTTGTTTAAATTCCTTATCATTAAGGCAATCTATCTCATATTCTTCCAAAAAACGACCGACGACTTGCTCATCTTTAATTACTGCGTGTAGACGATTAGTTGTACCTACTAATAATACTGATATATTTAGCTCCTCATCATCATAAACGTGCCTAAGATCGGAGAAAGTTTTCTGTTCGAGATGGTTAGCTTCATCCACGATCAACATTTCGACTTGATGAATTGCTAAAGCATCTAAAGTTCTTTCTCTAAGATCGGAAACATTTCCATTGGTGGGCTTATTCAACGCCTTGAGGATTTTGATAAAAAATTCTCTAGAACCACAACTCACAGGAATTTGAATATATACGACGGGCTTTATTCTTTTACCTTTACCAGACTTAAACTTGTTATAACTTTTCGCAAAAGACTTGCAAGTTACTGTTTTTCCCGAACGAGATTCACCAACCAAAAGCCCCGTACTCTTTTCTAGTAGAAGTATATATATCCATTTATGACATTTTTTGAGTCTGTCTAATTCAAGATAGGGTTGACGACTTAAGCGTTCTATTTCCGCGCTTATCTCCGCAGAAGGTAGTTCAAAATCACCAAATTCATTAGCAATAGTTTGAGTGTTAGTCATGATTTCAATTTATTTAATCTTCTTCAAAAATATCGTCCATATACTTAACTTTCATTGGAGGGAGTAATTCTAGTTCTTCATCGTCTTCTAAATCTGTTACCTCTGGCTCGGCTATGTCTAACTTCTCAACTACAGATCTAACTGGATTTACAGTCTCATGGGCGGTTTGACGACGTTGTTGAAGATTATGAGAGATAGTTTCTTCAATAAATTCCTCTCGATCCAACATCGCTAAAATAGCTTGATTATTAATCTCCTCACTTTCATCGCGAAGATCTTGCTTAATGGCTTGAAGATGTCTAAGAGATAACGTTCGATCTTCAATACCCTGGGCGTGAGCATAATCGAGAAACTGTTCTGTGGAGTTAGGAAGATGTTCGTAAACTAGAATTGTCGTAATGTCTTGAGGATCGTAGCGTATGGAGACAATTTCTCCAGCCATGCTTTTCAAATGTTCTGACTTGTAGACCAAGCTCTCAAAATTGATCGTTCCATATTTTTGAACTTTACGCCTTTCCTGCTTCATCAAAGCAATGTCTAATTCTCGTTCGTTGAAAAGATAAGGATCGAATGGTAGCCCTGCTTCCCATCGCTCCATTCGACTTTGGTTTTTGCTGCGAGCATCGGTTTTTTGGTTGTATTCATCAACTATGTAGCGTACTAAAATTTGCTCTAAGTCTTCAATTGTCAACAAAGCATTTTTATCAACATTTTTAGGTCTTTGTTGAACATTTCTGCCTGTATATCCTGGTAGTTCGCGCAAAACGCGATCGTTCAAACTACGAAAGAATCGCTCTACAATTCCACCATCTGAAGGTCTTCGTCTTAAAGCACAACTAAATTCTAGTTCTACAGCCACTTGCTCTGTTATGTGGATCGAACGAAAGTCTTTTCCGCCGTCGGTATAAAAGTAATTGGGTTTACCATAGCTAGTCCACTCGTTTTTTAGTTGATATTCCGAACCATAGTGTTTGGGAAAGATAGCATGACGTAAAGCCAAAGCATCAATATTGGAGCTTGGCGCATCAAATCCTAGATAGAATCCCATCGGACAACGTGAATAGGAATCAATGATAATTGTTAACCAAGGGCGATCTAATACTCCGTATTCATCTACCAATCTAACGTCCAATCTAGTATGGTCGCATTGCCAAACATCATTACTGCATTCTACTTCTAGCTCCCTACCGTCACGAGCCATGTGGGTTAATTTAGAGCCAGTATAGCCAGCACTACGCGCTTTGAGTTTTTTCTGTTTTTCTTCTATAAAGCCGTCTAGTATACGATAAACAGTTTGATGAGAAGGATACTCTTTTCTCTTTAATCCTTGTTGCAAAGCTCGCCCTTTGACTTTGAGAAATACTTGATTGCGAGTGATTCTTTTGCCATTTTTATTACCCTTTTTATAGGTTTCGATAATAAAGCTTTCCCATTCTTCTCCAATGCGATACTTTCCTTTGTCGGAACGAGTTTTAGTCAATGCGACTAATCCCTGCTCCCGATATTTCTTGAGCAGTCTTTCTACGGAGCGAATTGACACACCCAGTTTCTTAGCTGCTGCTTTTTTTCTCCTGCTATAAGTGGCGCGATCGCATGGTTCGGTTAGACTTTGAACTATCTCCATCTTCAACCTGACATCATCGGTTATCAGTTCATCAGATGGTAATCTGTTTTTGTTATTAGAATGTAAGCCTTCGGAGTTTTCAATTAACATGACCAGCACTGAGATTAATTGAATTAGAAATCAATTAATTCAAATTTACTAACTTGCTCAGATAATATCGAAATATACGCATACTTGCGACATCTAATTTATTAAAGTTTACAAAAGCGAAAAAACTTCTTTTGAAAAACAAACGACAGATAAATGTTGAAATATTTCTATATGCGACGAATAAAGTGTGAAGATAAGCCTTGAAAAGAATAAATTTTAGAAAGGCTAAAATAAGAATAAAACGCTTACACAATAAGCTTTAGAGGCTATTTATTTAAACGACAGTAATTTGTTAAGTAGCGACATTTAATTATTGAATGTACACTTGTATACCGAGGCTTTCATCATGCCCTTATCCTTACCAAGAGGCTGCTCTTACTCAATCCTTACTCACTTACGACTATAAACAAAAGTAAGACACGAGTGAAATCAGAACAAACATACCCCAATTATTTAACCGCTTAA
>JBCCDL010000003.1:0-31053 GCA_039030815.1 Cyanobacteria bacterium P01_A01_bin.83
ACCATCCCGATGTCGCACGCAGTTACAACAATCTGGCTAATTTCTACTACTCCCAAGGGCGGTATACGGAAGCCGAACCTCTATTTCAAAAGGCTTCATCATTATATCAACGGCTGTTGGGAGAAGACCATCCCGATGTCGCTACCAGTTACAACAATCTGGCTAATTTCTACTACTCCCAAGGGCGGTATACGGAAGCCGAACCCCTGTATCAAAAGGCTTTATCACTATGCCAACGACTGTTGGGAGAAGATCATCCCTATGTTGCACACAGTTACAATAACCTGGCTTATCTCTATAACTCCCAAGGAAGGTACATGGAAGCCGAACCCCTGTATCAAAAGGCTTTATCACTACGACAACGACTGTTGGGAGAAAACCATCCCGATGTCGCTACCAGTTACAACAATCTGGGAGAACTCTACCGTAACCAAGGAAAGTACACCGAAGCTGAACCTCTTTTTCAAAAGGCTTTATCACTAAGACAACGACTGTTGGGAGAAGACCATCCCGATGTCGCTACCAGTTACAACAATCTAGCTCTTCTCTACAACTCCCAAGGAAGGTACACGGAAGCTGAACCTCTTTGGCTGCAAGCATTGTCAATAAGACAACGGCTGTTGGGAGAAGACCATCCTGATGTCGCTACTAGTTACAACAATCTGGGAGAACTCTACCGTAATCAAGGAAGGTACACGGAAGCCGAACCTCTACTTCAAAAGGCTTCATCATTATACCAACGGCTCTTGGGAGAAGACCATCCCAATGTCGCTACTAGTTACAACAATCTGGGAGAACTCTACCGTAATCAAGGAAGGTACACGGAAGCCGAACCTCTCTACGAGCGAGCTTTGGCTATTTTTGAGCAGCAATTAGGAACGGAGCATCCCAATACTATTACCGTGCGAAATAATCTTGAAAACCTTCGTAATAATATGGGTTAGTGATAATGTAATTTTTTCTTCCTTCGTTTACTTCCATAATAAAAAGAAGAAGTATACGGGAAGATTAGTTTAAATCGGCTCCTAGAAATTTTTTACCTCTCAATGCCTGGGTATTTTTAGCATCGGAGCAGAAAACTGGATTAGGATGTGTGATATGAATATTACAAAAGCTCTTGAGCGCTGAAACTATTGATTTGTCGTTAATAAGTTACTTGACGATTTCAAAAGTGAGCTACTATGAACCTTAATAAAATCCTTATATAATAAGCCTTTTAGGCTTAACACAATTTTCTGTTCCACTAATACTTATACCCCGGTTCTTAGGGGAGGGGGACACGGTGACGTGTGCCTCCTTACCCGACGCACAACTTTCACGTCGCGCATCTCGGCTCAATGCTAAATGTAGCTTTTAATATATTTTTTTTTCTGTTGACGAGCATTATTAAGAATATTTACTTAATTAGGTAGTAATTTGGTTGATTTTGTTAACTTAAAATTAAGCTGTTGATAAAAAAAATTACTGGCACTTTTTATTTATTGAGACAATCAATACATTGTAAATAATCGTTTTTATTTCTAATAAAAAGCTATATTATAGCTCAAATATTTCCAACTAATTTACTAACGCAAACTAAAAAAAAATTATGGGAACAACATCACGAAAAGGTAATTTTGACGCAACAGAAACAATTTTTAATGAGAAACGAGAAGAGCTTTTGGGTTTATTAGATAAAGCTAATAATATCGTCAATGAATTAAGTAAAACAGGTGATTTTCCCTTATTGTCTCAAAACTTACGCTCACGAATCAATGCTACTCGTCAGCGTTGTCATGAAGGATTATTTAGCATAGCTTTAATTGCTGCTTTTCAATCAGGAAAATCTACTACCCTCAACGCTTTTGCTGACGGTCGAGAAATTGCCCCGCGAGGTTTAGGAGGTGGTGGTATTAAAACTAGTGCTTGTTTGGTAAAAGTTCATAACCCAAATAACAAAGAGCCAGAAACTGTTAAAGTGACCTGGAGAAGCGAGCAGAATTTACTGCAACGATTAGAGGAAATTTTGGGGACAATAGCTTGTGAGATTTCTAACTCTCAGACGGCTGAAGACTTGAAAACAGTTAATCAAAAAATAGACAAAGCAACAAACAGCAGAGACAAAGAACAGTATACTCGTGAGTATTATTCAATCTTGGATTTTAAAAACTCAAGAGGAAAAGCTTTACTAGAGCAAGCTTTAAAAGCAGAACTAGAACTTTATTCTCAAAGTGAAAGTAAAGGGTCTTTAAAAATGCAAGATAAAGAAGACCTTTTACGATTTGCCATAATTGTTTTAGCTTACCATGATGATTTGAACTTAAAAAAACTACAACAAAAGGATGATTTCAAGCCAGAAGAGATGGAAAATTATCTAAAATTTCCTGAAAATTTTGTGGCTAGATGGAACAAGTGTTTTAACAACTTTGCCGATCCTTTAAGGCAAGTGAGACAAGAATTTTCAGTGGAAGAGGTAATATATGCTTTTATTGAAGAAGTCACTTATGTAGTCAACTCAGAAAATCTTCAAAAATCAGGAGCGCAAATAGTCGATTGTCCAGGGCTTTTTGCAAGTAGCTATGATACTTTAGTAGCTCGTGGAGCGATGAACGATGCCTCTGCTATTCTCTTTCTACTATCTGGAGACAAGCAACTTTCAGAGTCAGATATAAAGGTATTAAACTTAATTAAAGAAATTGGTGTCAAAGAAAAAGTATTTTTTGGTATTAACTATAAAAAAGCTCTAAAAAGAAACGAACAAGAAGAAGTTAGTGACATAGTTATTCAGACAATTTTAGATCAATTAGAAAAACTAGGATTTACAGCTTCTTATCAAGTGCAACCTCTTTACTTTAATGCTTTCTTAGCCTTGAGAGCCATGCAAGGAGAAAAGCTTCTTGATAATAGTTTAGATGAATTCAGTAGGCAACAAATTACCAAGGATGCAGAAGCTATGTTTGGTGAAGCATTTAATTCTGTAGAAGAAGCATGGTTAGAAACTGTTCAAGAGATTATGCAGATGATTACGAACAGAAGAGAACGAAAAAAAATTGACATCGAATCTTTAGATTTAAACTTTGAAACGATAAAATTAGTTAGAGAAAAATCTCAATGGGATATAGCGACAGAGCAAATCAAAGATTATGTCTTTAAAACTAAAGCTTGGTCTGTCCTGATAGATTTGGGTTGTGAACCTATTATCAAAACTTTAGAAGGAACTGAAAATAGTCTCAAAATAGCTGAGGATAATGCTCAAACAAGACAAGAAGAAGCAGAGAAACAATGGAATATTGCAAGAGCAAAACTGAATGAATTTACAACAGAATCACAACAAATAATAGAAGATTATATAGACGACAACTGGGAACGAATTTTTGCAAAGAGTTTTTGGGATGATGTCTGTATTCCCTCTCTTGAATTAACAGCTAATAATGCTGCACCTAAAGTTTTAGATGAAACAACATTTTTAAAAGGATTGAAAGATGGTTGGGATCGCATTACTAATTTGTTTAAAAAGGATGATGATAAAGAAACGTTAATTTCCGAGAGAATTGCCGATATTATTAAAAAGGAACTTGAAAGTTCTCTAAGTCAAAAATCTCAAGGATGGTTTAATAATTTAAAAGTTGGTGGGAATCCTGTTTATGTAACAAAGATACTTCCAAAGCTAAAAAGAGCTTGTCAGCAGTTACAAAAAGAATGGAATATCTTAGAGCTTAACTATAATTCTTACTTAAAAGGTTTGGATATTAATATTCCTCAATTTAGTGGTAATATTCGCAGAGACTTAGATAAATATCAAGAAGGATTTGATAATGCTGTTAATGGAGCAATTTCAGAAGGGTACTTTGCAAGCTGGATGACTTATATAACCGCAGTCTTTAATCTAATGATAATTGATATAGTTTTTCCAGGAATAGGCACACTTCTTACCACAATTGCCTTAGCTATAATTGGGCTTTTTGCTATCTTAAAATCTCGCGAAGAACGTATAGAAAATATTAGTAATAAAATTACTGAAGAACTCAATAAAGGATTTGAAGAGAACCAAGATGAAATACAGGATAAATTAGAAAATAAATTGAGTATCATTCGTTGTTCTTATTCAGAAGCTATCCAGAATTCATTTAAGATAATAAGTCAACAACTTGAACGAAGAATTGCGGAGGCTCAAAGACAGCTAAATTCAGATCAAGTAGAAAGAGACAGAATTGCGGAAGTAGCAAAAGAATTTAGAATTAAAAAAATTGAACCTTTAGAAGAAGAAATGGAGCAATTACGAAATTCTGTTGAAAAAATTTGGCAAAAGCCTTCTTAAAATAAACCTAACTTCATTGGCTATCAGATTGAGAGATAAAATTCAAACTTATTTCTCAATCTTTATAATTTTTTTGACAAATAGCAATTATTTCCAATATTAAATACAACAATATGGCAAATAAATATCATAGTTTTAATGATTTTATGGAAGAAGTCATTAAGGAAGCCAATAAATTAGTAGGAGATTTGGATTCTTTTTTTGCTATCGACCGCGAAGTCCTTGAGCGTTTAATAAAAATCCACGGTTTAAATCAAAATGAGGTCAAAGATATTTATTACGAAAAAGTATTACCTCAAACAGTAAAAGAAGTAGGAGAAAAATTACTGTTTAAATGGAAGAAAGCTGAAGGTAATAATAAAGAAGTAGATTTTTTACTTGAAAAAGCAGTTATTTTTTTGATTAAAAAAGTTAGTTATAAACAAATACAATTGCTTAATAACGATTATTTAAAGCGAATGGAATACAACCAAAATCAGGAAATTAAAGAGCGTGAAATTGAAGATTTGATGCTATATATTAAAGATGCTTATCCCGATTTAAAATTAGAAAGAGAAGAAAAGAAACATCCATTAATTAAATCTTTTCACAATCTCAAAGACTGTCTAATTGCTAATCCCAAAGAATACTATGGAAAAGTAGTTGTTACGAAAGACCTTATTAGAGATGCTCGTAATGTTGCTTTTATAGTTACTGTAAGCAATTGTATTAATTTTTTGTTTAGCTCACCTGTATTATATTATGCGTTTAGTTTTCTAGGAAAAAGTTTTGCTGTCTGTGCAACATTAGGTTCTGGTTTAGGACTTCAAACTTTTTCAAATTATACTGCTGCTGCCGTTGTTGGACGTAAATCAAATAACAAAAGTTTACCAGCAGTTGCTACTGCTGGAATGCTTTTGATAAATGGAGTATTAACTATTGGTTCTGGAGTAGGTTCAGAATTAATTATGAATCAAAGTAGGCTGGCTGAAGAGCAAGCTAAAAAAGAAACTGATCAATATATTCAAGGATTAGAGAACGCAGCTACTGAAGAAAGTTCGCAATATTATAATCAATATGAAAGACTTCAAAAAGAATGTACTAATGGACAAAAAGAATTAGAAAGCGCAGGAGAAAATAATGAAAGATCGAGTAGAATTTATTCTAGATTGTACGGAGATTATAAAAATAGAAATAATTGGGATACATTATATCCTTCTTCTGCAAATATAAATATAGAAAAAATAGATAGTTATCCATTATGCCATAGACAAAAGGGATATGAAGCTAAAGTAATAAATGAGGTAAAGATAGCAAAAGAAAAATTAAATAATACTCTTACAGTTAGAAGAAAATTAGGTAATGATATAGAATTTTTAGAGCAAGAAGCACTTGAAATCTATCGAAATAATTTTAATGAAAATAAAGAATTAAAAAGTGGCTCTTTAGCTGTTGAAATTGCATTGAATAGCTTGTGGGAGAAATTTACTGATGGAAATATTAGTCAACTAGGTTTTCCTCTTTTCTTAATTTCACTCTCGTTAATTACCAGTTTAATCGCTTGTCTCGCAACTATTTCTTTATCTTGTCGCTCAGATTTTTTAGATAGTCATTCAGATATAGCTGACAGAGAAATTGATAACTGGATGAATGAGAAATGGTTGCAATTGCGAAATAAACAGCGAAATAATCTTATTGAATTAGATCGATTAGACTTTGAGAAAGATGATAATGAACGAAAATTATTTATATCTTATAAAAGTCTAATCGAAAAACAGGGATTAAATAGCGATCTTAATAGTTTACCCAATGCTGTACGAGAAGCCCTATGGATTGAAAAAAACTATCCTGAAAAAAAAGAAGATTTATATATTTTGCAAAATCAAGGAGATACTCTAAAGACTATTTTAGAGAATAATGAAAACAGCCTAAATAATGAATTAGATGTTGATAAATTTAAAAAACAAATTAAGCTTTTGCTAAGTATAAAAGAGAGAAAAGAGCAAGATTCTTCTACTTTTGATAAATTTAAAAAACAAATTAAGCTTTTGCTAGGTATAAAAGGGAAAAACGAGCGAGATTCTTCTACTGTTGATAAAACAAAAAATAGTTCAAAAGTTCTATCTGAAGATTTAAAGAGTTCAAATTATAAATATGAAGAAAATAATTCTTATCATAGTTCCACTTCAAACTAAACTGATATTTGTATCTAATATAGGTAGAAAATGCACCGCAACAAACAATTGATTATAAAAAACTCATCTAACAAATTATGCCTCGTAGTTGGAGTGATTATCTTGAATATTTCCCTAGCTCAAAAGAACAATTTAGAGAACTTCCTAAAATCTCAGTAGTGGGATGTTTTCAAAATGGGAAATCCACCTTCATTAATTGCCTTCTTAATGAGCTAGTAGCTCGTCCTGGTGATGGAAGAGCTACCACAAGAATATCTACTAGATATCGTTGGGGAGAATCTAATACTGTCAAGTTACGTACTAACTTAAATAAATTACAGACAATCTTATTAAAAGACTATCTCCAATATAATAATCTCTCTTCAATTTCCGAAAATTCTACATTTCAAGCTGAAATTACTTTGGACAAACCGATTCTAAAAAAAATAGAATTAATTGATACTCCTGGATTTGAAGCTTTTGAAGAAGATACGGAAAATGCCACTCGCTCTTTGGAAGCAACAGACTACGCTATCGTTGTTTTAACTAACAAACGAACTTTGGGAGAATCTGAATTAGCTATGTTTGAGTGTATCAACTCCAAACAAATTCCTTATGCTGTGATTATGAATTGTAGAGATAACAATACGCAGATGGAATGGTATCCTAATCTACCAAAAAATTTAGAGATTATTGAAACAAACGAAGCTACTTTGGAAAAGTGGGGGTATTTTCCCGAAAAAATAGGAGGTCGTTTGGTCTATCCATGTAATTTGTTATGGTATTGGTTAGCTCCTAATATAAATAACTATTTAAATTCAGATTCTGATGATGAAGAATGTGATTTCTTAGATAAGATTGAATTTACTTTAAGAAGAAAAAAAGAACATTTCTCAAAAGAGAACTTAATTAAATTGAGTAATTTTTCAACTATTGAGTCCTTTTTTCAAGATAGGCTAGCTTATATTACTTAGTTTTCAAGAGATGTAATATCAGTATCCCCTCAAAACTTCGGGGTAGGGGTTATTGGTTATTGAGACATCCAACCAAAAGCGCCTAATGCTAGAGGAGCTTCATAGAATAGTGTTGTGAGGTTATTACGAAGCTGTATTGGTTAACTATGAATTTGGAATTTGGAATTTGGGATTTGTTATGTGTTTATCTAAACTTATACATGTCAGTGTATCAAACTATCACTAAATCTTTAGTCTAGTTGTCCTGCTGCTAGTTTTGCTGTTAACGCTTTGAAGGATTGGCAGAAAACTAAGGGAACTGAAATTTAATTTTGGTCTTCTATAGGTCATGTAAATCCATGACTATGGTTCGAGGAAATTTACTTGGTATAAAGCCATGGAAGATGAAAAAGTGATAAGTGAAAATGAGAAAGAACTAGTCAAAAGCATTTTAAGTCAAGTATGGCGTGTACAGTATAGGATAGTAGGCAATGATTCAGTAGATAAACTCTACGATGGGGTTCAAAATGGGGATTCGCTAGATAATTTAGTGAGTTTTCCTGAAGGTGGAGATAGCATGGATTTGTCCAGTGCTTGGGAAATACTTTATCAAGCGGTTGGACTTACAGTTAACGTGATAGTTCTTTATAAAACCTTTAAGCAAGAGCATAATCGTCCTCCTTCCCAAGAAGAGCTTTCACAAAAAGTGAAAGATTCTGGAATCCTTAGTAATTTTGGTCGTAATGTAAGAAAAAAAGAAGATTCCGTGATTAAGAATGTAATTATTATTTACGGTTCTGTTGGTGGAAATATCAACAGCATCCAAGGTGATAATAATTCTGCTGTTCAGGGTGATAATAATTAAGTAGTTCAAGGTAAAGGGAATTAAGTTGATAAGGTAAATACCATGAATAACAATTCAGGTGAATTTTCTGTTGGTGGTTCTGTTGGTGGAAATATCAACAACATCCAAGGTGATAATAATTCTGCTGTTCAAGGGAACAATAATCAATTGGATGTA
This sequence comes from Cyanobacteria bacterium P01_A01_bin.83, assembly GCA_039030815.1. Classification (GTDB taxonomy): domain Bacteria; phylum Cyanobacteriota; class Cyanobacteriia; order Cyanobacteriales; family Xenococcaceae; genus Waterburya. The sequence goes on from JBCCDL010000003.1 coordinate 8,425, forward strand.
GATGTAAAAACCCCACAAAATAAAGATGATATTGTCAGACTATTAGAACAACTTGAAGCGTTAGTTCTCAAAGCAGAACTACCAGAAGAAACCAAAGAAGAAGTAAGTGAGGATATTAGCGCAGCTAAAAAAGCAACTGATAAAAATGAACCAAAAAAGAACATAGCACTAGCTAATTTAGAGAATGTAGCACAAACACTGGAGAAAACTAGTAAAACAGTGGATGCAGGACAAAAACTTTGGAATACAGCTAAGCCTATTATTGTCAAAATTGCAAGTTGGTTAGGTGCTACTGCTAGTTCCTATTTATTGAATTTGTAAGTTTTTATTTATTAAGCGGTTGGATTTACAGTTAATTTTCCCAAGAAGAACTTTTACAAAAAGTAAAACAGGCTGAAATCCTGAGTAATTCCGAGCGTGGTGTGCTGAAAACTAGATTACCTAATTCAAGGAAGTGACAAAACAGTGAAGCATCTAAGCTGGTTGGTTGGTCACATTTTTTATATAGTTACAAGCTCTTGGTTAGACGGGCCTAAATGGCTTAAAGTTTGGCTATATCAAAACTATTTAAACTCAGCGGTGATAATTAGTTTAGTGGGTTTGATATTTCACCCATCATTACTTTGGCTGGGTGCGTTTTTCATTGCTGTTGTACTAACAATATCTATTATTACTAGAGCTGATGCTCAAGTCTCAATTAAGCGTTTAACAGAAGCGTACAATGATATCCTAGACGGAGATAATTTTATTCTTAAACCATTAGCAGCAGACACTTTTTTATCCAGTGTGATACAAGAATCTTCTAGTATTGAAATTTACAAAAATTTGCAAAATACTGCTGTTAAAACCAATCCTTTTTATCACAATTTATTCAAGAATCCTTTACGTGTCTTTATTGTGAAAGGTAAAGATAAGAAGATACTATCTAATCCTAAAGCTTATACCAACTTTCTTGGTCAATCTCTAGTATTTTTAGATCGTGACATTGAAAAAATAGATGTGATACACCGATTTTTAGTATTACACGAACTTGAACATATTAACCTTGATGGTGCTAGACAGTTGAGTCGGATATATTCACGACCAATTTTTATGTTTTTTAGTGCGATACTGTTATGTTTAATTGCAATTTCTTGGTGGCATTGGTTACTCATAATTGTCTATGTATTGCTCAATCTCAACGCTCACATTCAGGCAAAGATTAAGCGTGAAGTTATTGCTGACAATGCAGCATTAATCAAACTATCAAATTCTGAAGAGCAGCAAGAAGTAGTTGAATTTTTCATCGAGAAGTATACTGATGATATACAAGAAAGAACTAATCTAGAGGCTGAGAGTATAAATATATTGACATGGGAAGAGCATCCATTTCAAATACAATTTGAGGAACAACAGCAAAGAATACAGCTTCTCAATGAACTAAGAACACAAGGTCAATTAACTCATTCTACCAGTGAGCTGATAGACCGTTTACGTCATCTTAGATGGTATGAATATCGCTTGAAAAAAGGAAAGTCTTTACCATATCTTGGTTGGACATCTTTTTGGGATAATATAACGCCAGTTCCCTTTAATCTGTTTTTCTTGTATTTAGGTATAATTACAACAGATCCCCCTTTACTTCCTTTTGTATTGATGATAATTTTTATAGTTGTTGATGTCTTTTTATTTGTCAAATATATGACTAGACTTCAAAATATTAGCAGTAATATCGATAATAATTTGGCTGCATACAACCCTTAATAATTAACATTCAAATTAAGATTTAACTATTCTACTGTCAACTTCATTGCTAATTTCCAAAAATTCCTCCAAACGTTTGTTATAAAATACATATAAAGATATAGATAAAAGCATCAGGAAAAAGAGTATCACAGGAGGATCTGTTGTAATTATACCTAAATACAAGAAAAACAGATTAAAAAGAAAAGCGAATAATCTGTCTTCAAAAGGTATCCAGTTGTGTGGGTTCGCGCGTAAAGTGAAATTTATACTCAGTGGATGCTAATATGCGCTAATCCCAATAGGAGTCACTGTGGTCGGGTAGAAAGGTTATATCGCTATAACCCCGCCCCCTCAGAACCGGGCGTACGACGCAAACCGCTCCGGCCGGGGGCAAGTCATAAACTACTCACTGTTCTAGAATGAATTTGCTGATGGCAGTAAAAATGAACAAGTTGAAGATTGCCATAATTATCCCCACCACCTTGGCTTTTTGGCTTTTTATGATGAAGATGTAAGGAACAAGCAAAAAAATAAGATACCAGCCTTCGTGAGAATCTTTCGGGTTTACGACTTTTTATTTATTTCCAAGGCTGGTATCTTATTAACGCGCAACTCCCTAATTCCTCATCATTTAATAAAGATTCCCCACATACGGGACAGACATATTTCTGCTTTTGAGCTATTTTTTGTCTACTTTTGATTAACTCAGATTTGACTTTCATTTCTGAGCGTTTTCTCCAGCTAGGGCGTAAAGGTTCTAATTCATAAAAACAACGCCGGGATATTTTTACACCAAATCGGCAATTATATCGGTCATTTTCTTCTGAAGCTTCTGTCGATTATCATCATATTTCATCACAGTGTCGGGGGAAGAATGACGACTAAACCTTTGTGTAGCGCGGTAGTTCCCATTGTTCTTATCCAACACTGTGGTTATGCTACTATGACGTACTCTATGGGGTGACATCTTCTTAGTAATCCCAGCTTGCTTGCATAAAGAAGAAACCAACCTACGAATCGCTTCCCCAGAAAGCCGATTCCCATTACTGTAATGTGCCAAGACTATGAATAAAGGCTTCCTAGTAAAATGACTCCTGCGAGAAGCAATCAACCATTCGGTTATCGCCTCTACGGTCTTGTAACTCAAATCAACAACAACCTTTTGCTTACCCTTCCCCTTACCTAATATTGCAATGGTACTTTCTTGGGCATTAAAATCACCTATATTTAAGTTGCAAACTTCACTTCGGCGCAGCGCGTTATCCCACAACAATCGCAATATCGCATAATCCCGCTTACCCTTAAGGGTATCCCTATCAACCAACGCTAATACTTTTGCAAAATCTTCGGGAGAAACACCCGTAGTATCGCGGTATGACTCAACCCTCTCACCTTTAACATCTTCTAGAGTATAGTCACATAACCCCAACTTACGCCCCATCGCAGTTAGTGACTTAATTGCACTCAATCTACGATTTACCGTTGCTTCCGCCAACTCTTTTTTTATTAAATTGGCTTTGTATTTCAGTACTAATGCTACCGCGTGACGCTGCTCTAAATGCAAAAACTCCAACACCAACTCATGGGTTGGCTTAGAACCCGCTATGAACATGAAAAAATCCTTCATGTCCTTTCCATACGCCTGTTTAGTATTTGCAGATCGCGTGTCATTGAGTAACTGTTCGATAACATCGGGGTCTTTATCAATACAGAAATCATCCCCAATTGTTCGGGTATAAGCCTTTTCTAGAAGAGTTATTGCACGCGCATTGGACATAGCGAGAAGATGCACATTTATATTTTGACAGTATTTGTATGCTACCACCACAAAGGTACATCAACTTCGCTTCTGCTTTTCTTCTAGTAATAACTGTTCGTATTCTTCAGCCGATTTTAGTTTTTTCAAAAGCTTTTCTTTATGTGTGCGTACTTTCTCAAGTTGTGAATCTATATAATCTTTTTCAAAGAATTTTTCTACATTTTTATCTTGCTCTTCTGGCGATAAAAAACCTGTGGCACAACTAGATTCAAGCTCATCAATCCGCTTCCATTTTGCGATTTGTTCGGGTGTTGGTTGATAAGTTTTTGATGATGACTGTGACATATAGTTAAACCTCATTTAATCAAAAGCTCATTTAATCAAAAGCTGCGGAATTTCGTTTTTGTTCAAGGTTTAAAAGTAACCTAGAAGCTGCATCCGAGCTAAGTATCATTTCACCCGAACCGTTTGTTTCTTCAAACCCTAAATCTTGATAAAATTCCTGAGCTTCTGGCACTGCAAATAACTTAAGAATATCGCTTAATCCCAGGCTTCGGCTTTCAACTATTATACCCTCTACTAATGATGTTGCAGCGCCTTTTCTCTTCTCAAAAAGTGGAAATTCTATAGTATTCCAAGGGCTATTGCTAATATTTTCTATTTCGATACAAGCGGTAAATTCATCTTCTATTAATATTTCAGTTCGAGCTATTATACTAATTGAAGCTAATAAATTTTGGTCATCTATCACACTTCTAACAAAATCTTCTTTCTCCAATATATTATCGGAAATTTGTTCTAGCTTCGATATACATCTATAAAAGTCAGTTCCACGAGCATTCTCTTTATCACCTTGATAATAAATATCAGTGTATTCTCTAATCTTCTCAGCCCAAAAAACTAAACCTAGTCTAACGGAAGTATTTGTACCAATAATATATCGAAATTCGTTCATTCCCCGCACTAATTAATTATTCAATTATTCTGAAATTAAAATACCATGAATATCTAATAATAAATCTAAGTAAGGTATGTACTTCCACTTTGAAAAGTGGTTACTTATTAACAAGAAATAAAAAAGGTTAATTTTTGAAACAATGCTCCCGCCGTCCGCTTTTTAATCGGCGTATCGCCACGCCGGTGGAACCCTCTGGAGGACAGGTTGAACTGCGGTTTAACAAGAAAAATCAAACGTAATTATACATATAGTACTAGTACTGTTCCGAGTACAGAAGAAAGTGTAGAACGGTTAGAAAATTCCCCAAAACAGCTTCAAGAGTGGGGTAATTGTGATTTCAACACCACGGCTGACTACAGCTGATTCAAAACAGTACTTGTATGTATTTTTACTCAAAATACTCATTATCGTTTTCTTGGGGTGGTAAAGCCCATCTTTTTGATTAAACTTCCACGAATCTTTACTGCGAAGGTTGGTTTAACTAGACGATAAACTCAGAATATTTAATGCATGATGTTCAGCCGGTTCAGCTTTCTGGGAAGTAACTTTTTGATAACGCAAAGAGGATATGTAGGAAATATACGTTTGTTTTTTGAGTATTTCTTATAAGTTGACCGAACGCGTGGGGAAGAAGCGCAAGCGGAGATGATACTACAAGTAAAAGATGAATGTACTTTAGAGGATGTACTAAAAGTCCCGGAAGGCATAATCTTAACGTTTTAAGTTGAACCAAGTTAAATGGAAAATCTAGGTTTCAGCCATTCACTGAGATATTTAGGTGTGCCCATTATGAGAACAAAAGACCCTTTTAAAACATTCTCTTAAATTGCTAAAGTAAAAGTACCCTTAAATAAAGCATAGATAAAAGTTTGTAGTTCCTTACAATTATCAATGCTTTAAAAGCAAGCTGATTTTAAAAATTCTTCTAACTCATATGGGTCTAAGGAATCTAAATCTTTTGGGTATATCATCACTGTTAATTTATTTGTAATAAATTTTTCTTTGGATGCAGTAACAAACGAAGTGATAATTAACTTTGCTAATGCCATTCTTGGTAAGCCAGTGCGAGCTAAGTCAGAACCAATGATTGGAATTGCTACATTTATACTATGACCTTTTAGGCGAATTTCTTCCCAGAGATTGTTGAGTGAATGCCAGATATCGTCGGAGTTTGATTCCACAGTAAAATCATTGTTCATGTAACCGTAAGCAGTTAAAAAATATCGCTTATCATAAGTGCCTAGCGTTATAGTTGTGCCAACAGGATATCGCCAAATCTTACCTCGCGTTTTATTTCTTTCTTCTTGGCGTGTATGTTTATAAGTTTGAAGAGCTGATTCAATTTCTTTATCTAGCAATGATAGATTACTTTTATAAATTTTTGTGAGGAATTGTCCTTGAACGCTCTCAGGTTTAATTATTTCTCCTAATTCGGTGTCAAAAACATCATTTGCACCGATTACGAGATGACCTTTCTCATCAAAAATATCTCCGATTTTAATTTCAACTTCCGAATCTGGAGAGGATAATCTTCTACAATAACTTTGACGAGTAAAACGCTGGAGAATAGCAAAAAATAAGGATATACCTAACAATACAAAATAACCCGTCCAGCCAAAATTTAGTTTGTCCTGTAAAAATAGTGCAGTTGGTTCTAATAATAACCAGAAAAGACCAAAGTAAGCTATAAATGACTTCCAGATTCGTTGAAAGCCTACTTTGGTAAGTGATTTAAAGTAGATAATAATTGGCATATTTAAGTTTTAGAAAATGTATATTTAATTTTGTATATGGATAAGTCTAAAGTTTGCTTATTCTATCGAGCAAAGAGTATTACTTGTACCGATGGGGCGATAGCCTTAGAGGACAGCCCCATTGGTACGATATCAAATCTGATGATTTACGTGGGTTTAAAGTTGTGGAAATGATTAATTTTTATCAAGCTGACTTAAGATATTGTTTAGTTCACGATAGGTTGTTACTCTTTTACCTTCTTTAGCTAGCTCAATTAGCAATTCTACATAATTAGGAGCGCTAACACGTCCAAATTCCCAATGACTCTGGTTGGCAATATTATCATAATTTTGTGCTGCTAATTTTAGATTGGTGTCTCCATTAAAAAAATCCGATATTTTTGCTCCATATCGACCCTTCCTTAGAGCAGTATCTTGAATAGATTTGATGATAAATCTATTAGTTTCTGTTCGCCACGTAAAAGAACCAAAATAAGGACGATTTTTACCTAATTGTACTGATTTCAATGAAACTATAAACTCGAATAAATCAAACCAATTAAAATACTTAGCTTCTTCTTCATTTGGATAGAGGATATTTTTTATCAAGGGGCAGAGATGGTCGCTAACCGGAGTAAACCTGCGTTCAAAACCTGGTTCAATTAACTTGCTGATGTTGTTATAGAATACGTATCTTGGGTCTACTTTATTTAGTAAGTTAAATTCACAGTCATGCTCACGTGAATAAATCTGACGCTCCACAACTTCTCGTAAAAAAAGTATTTTACCTGTACGTAGAGTTGAAATTCCTAATGTATAAAGTAAAAGTAATCCTGGGTAAGTTTTGATATAGTTTACCCATTTATATCCGCCTTCTAATTTTCTAGTACTTAACCGTTCGACCCAATCCCCGACAATTTCTAGCCAATCAACTGAGTAATCATCTCCATATTTTCCTACTGCTGCTAAAGCGTATATAGAAGGGGTGGTTGCTGTTTCTATAATTTGTGCGATCGCCGAAATACTTTCTGCTGTTGCTTGTTGATTTAAAAGTGAAGATAATTCGCGGGAACTTAGTACTGTTTGAATTTTGGCGATTTCTTTTTCCTTGATATCTTCCATATCTTGAATCCCATATTTGGATTGAAGAAGCTTTTTTACTGAAGCCTGTGCATCAGCTAAGGTTTCAAAGGAAATATCGGCATTTTGCTTTGTTTGAATTGGTTGTGTTGATAGTCCAATTGCTTGTTCGGTGATTTTAGCTTCTTGCTCGGCTGCTCTGCGTTCTCTTTCTTCCTTAGCTATGTCTTGAACTGCTTTTGTGATGTGTCGAGATACTCTTTCCCTAAATTCGTCAAGCGTTTTGTAACTATTAGTCAAACCCCTTTTGTTAAAAACCTGCTTATATTCTTGGAGCCGTGTATATTGCTCGTAGTCGATACCTGAGGGCGATGTTTCTTTATCTGAGAAATAAACGATGCATCGTTTTCCTTCGCTAGCAGCTCGTTCGATTTCTTCTACCGTTCCCGATTCTGCTTGTGGTGTTGGCGTACCAAGGCGCGTCCAAAATACACCGATTAGCATATCGCAGTTATCTACCAGTTGCCTATTGATTACTGCTTGTCCGCGTTCTCGGAGGTCGGGTGTTGCATCGGTTTCCCAGCCTACAGGTTGTAAAATCATTGTCATTTCTACGGCGTGCATGGAGTTCCATCGGTGGATTTCTTCCCGGATGATTTCTCGCTCCGCTTTTACATCTCCGGGGCTAGCGATGAGAACGCAATATAGTTTGCTTTCTACTGGCATAATTGAATTAAAATAGTGACATTTGAAACACCCATCTACAGACAATCATTATTTTTATAAACCTAACTTCCCGCTTTTCCGTATTATTGCAAGAATTCCTAAGTTTATTTATGTGTCAAATAAAGCACAATTGTTTGAAAAACAAAAGTATCACATACTCTGTGCTAGTACATCAGTATTTAATTTGGCGTTCGGGGTAAAAATATTGACTGTCTATGCAGTGGATAAACAACTCCAGTCAAATTGAAGATTGAAGCTGACTCAGTAAGATACAGTATTTAACGGTTTTTGATAGCTTTGCACTCGTTTGTTGTCAAGAAAAGAAGAAAATTGCTAAAAAAAGTCGAAGCAGGTTTGGGTGCATTAAATAGGATAATGTAAAGTTTTTATGTAAAAATATATGTCCTACGCATTGACAAAAATTCCTTGCTTTTAACTTGTCACTAATGATACAGTACAAATCGTAGGCTCGATTCTTGGGTTGCCTCCCTAATCATTAACTTAAAAGTTGAGTACAGTTGTTATTTTTTGCTTTTAGATTTTTATGAGTCAAAGCTGAAACTCTCATTAATACGTAGGGAAAAACTTCACTTAACAGACACGTTGATTAACTCTTGTTGGTGTTTGATGCCATACAACGTTACTCACTACTTGAATAATTACTAAACCTATTAGATGTCTAAAGCGATAAACAATGCCCCAAGTAGAGCTGTTAAAAATCTTCCTCGCTTCCCCTAGCGATGTGAGTAGGGAGCGGGACTATATAGAAGAAGTGGTTGAGGAAATTAACCGAAGCACTGCTCCCAGTAAAGGTGTCAGATTGGAAGTAGTACGTTCGGAAAAGAATACTTATCCGGGCTATGGTGGGGGCGGACAAGCCGTACTCAATGCTCAGATAGCCAACATGGAAGAGTACGAGCTATTTGTGGGCATTATGTGGAACCGCTTAGGGACTCCCACACCCCGCGCAGAATCTGGAACTGTAGAAGAATACGAACGAGCAGTTGCAGCTTTTGAGAGTAATGGGAAACCCAATATCTGGTTTTATTTTCGAGAGGCAGCATCTCAGTTAAATAGCGAGTCGGAACTAGAACAGCGTAGTAAAGTACTAGCCTTTAAGAAAAAAGTTCAAAATAAAGCGCTGACTCATGATTACAAAAAGCCGATAGATTTTCGCGAGAGGTTTCGTCAAGGTTTATCCTTGTGGTTAAGTCAGTGGGAGAGAACAGAAGAGAATCAAAAAAAAACTAATCCCAATCTTTTCCAGAGCAATGCCCGGAGAATCATTGATGACAAAGTTCAAGATTTTGTCGGCAGGGAGTTTGTTTTTGAGGCGATTGATAACTTCTTTGCCACTGAGCCTAATGGTTATTTCACGATTGAAGCTGACCCTGGGGTAGGTAAGAGTGCTATCTTGGCTAAGTATACCCAGCAAAACGATTGCCTAGTTCATTTCAACGAGAGATCTCGAAGTAATAATCGCACTTCCCAATTTCTAGAAAGTATCTGTACCCAACTCATCAACCGCTACAATCTGTCCTACAAATCTTTGCCAGCGGATGCGACACGAGATGGCAATTTCCTGGGACATTTGCTCAACGAAGTTAGCAATAGGCTTGGGGAAGAGGAGAAAGTGGTAATTGCCGTTGATGCTTTGGATGAAGTAGATTTGGCTAGTCAAGATGCTGGCGCTAATATCCTCTATCTCCCAGCCTATCTACCCGATGGGGTTTATTTTCTACTCACGCGACGACGAGTCACTTTACCTTTTGTGGTTCATACTCCCCAGAAGTTGTTTAATCTGATGGAGTATTTTGAAGAAAGTCGGCAGGATGTGGAGGAATATATTCGCGGTGCTACTCGGCGAGAAAAGCTGCTGGTTTGGATTGAGACACAGAAACTCACAACTGAGGAGTTTACCGAGCAGCTAGCAGACAAAAGCGAAAATAATTTTATGTATTTGCGCTATGTTGTACCTCAAATTGAAAAGGGATTTTATCAAGACTTGAGTATTGAGAGTTTGCCTACAGGTTTACAAGGTTACTACGAAGACCACTGGGTACGTATGGGTATGAAGGCTAAGCCTTTACCTCGTACCAAACTAAAAATTGTTTACATCCTGGGCGAAATCCGTCAGCCTGTGTCCAGTCGGCTAATTTCTGAATATGCTAGCGAGGAGCAATTGACGGTACAGGAGGCAATTGAGGAATGGGAACAGTTTTTGCACGAGCAGCCTATGGATAACCAAACTTGCTACAGCATTTATCATGCTAGTTTCCAGGATTTTCTCCATCGCAAAGATATTGTGCAAGCGGCTGGGGTAGATGTTAAAGATATTAACGGTATGATTGCCGATCGCCTGTGGGAGGGTTTGTTTGGCGATGAGTGATTCAAATAATGTGCAAATTCTTCATTTGAGTGACTTGCATATGCGGTATGATTCTGACCCAGAGTCAATACTGGAACCGCTTATTGCCGATATACTTGACTCGGAAGAGGGTTTGGGATTGAAGCAGCTAGACTATCTAGTTGTTTCTGGAGACTTGACTAACAAAGCTACGCCTCAAGAATTTGAGCAGGCGAGACAGTTAATCTCCAGCTTAATAGAACAGTTTGATTTAACAGCAGAGCGTTGCATTATTGTTCCTGGGAATCACGATTTAAGCTGGGATGAAGAGGTATATGAATGGAAGAAAAAGCGTTTGGTCGAGCAAAACAAATTACAAAAAGGAACTTATGTGGAGCAAGGCGATGGTTTCTTGCTCCGAGTTGAAGAGCAATATCCCCAACGTTTTAAGAATTTTTCAGAAAGCTTTTATCAACCACTTCTAGGTAAAGAATATCCCCTGGAATTTAAGCAGCAGTGCCTCCCATCTCTGTTTCTTAACACAAGAATTCAGTTCTTAGCCATGAACTCTTGCTCCGAAATTGATGAATACTTTCGAGAGCGCTCAAGCATTCGTGAAGAATCACTGGCGCGAGGGCTACAAGAAGCTAATCAACAGATACAACAAGCAAAACGAGAAGAACAGCTTTCTAAGGAAACAGACATTTTGCGCATTGCCGTTTGGCATCATCCTATAACTGGAAACGAAAAAATAGCCAAGGATGCTTTTCTGGAACGTTTGCAACAAGTTGATTTTCAATTGTGCCTCCACGGACATATCCATGAGGAGCGCACAGACATTATTGGCTTACATCACACTAGAAAAATATATGTGGCTGGAGCAGGTTCCTTTGGTGCTCCAACCAACGCCCGTCCTGAATCAACACCTCGTTTCTATAACCTTTTAGAAGTAAAGCCAGACCATAGTAAAATCCGAGTCCACACGCGATGTTTACGTAAGGACGGAGGAGCTTGGGAAGGTTGGTATTTCTGGCCCAAAAAGAATGGTAGAGGTCGAGAGGCTTACTATGAGATTAATTTGCAAAAAAAAACGATCTAGGAGATTTTCCTCTAGTTTCATCAGGTGAAATTCAACAACAAGAAGGCAAGCAGGCACTCAAATTTATACGCTACTTTGATTCTGTAATTACCGATAAAACCAAAGAATTTGTTGGACGGGAATATGTTTTTTCGGCAATTAATGAATTTTTAGCCAACAATTCTAAGGGATATTTTACGATTGAAGCAGATCCTGGTGTTGGGAAGAGTGCGATTATCGCTAAGTATGCCCAAAATACCGGATGTATTGCCTATTTCAATTTGCGTTCTGGTGGTGTTAATAAAGCTGAGGAATTCTTAGAAAATATTTGCCTGGAGTTGATTCAGCGCTACAAACTGAATCAAAGTTTGCCCCCCAATGCGACTCAAAATAATTCTTTCCTCATATCACTTCTACAGGAAGCCAGTGATAGATCTGTAAATTCTGAACCAGTTGTCATTGCTGTTGATGCTTTAGACGAAGTGGATATAAGTAGCCAAGATAATGGCTCCAATATCCTTTACTTGCCAAGTAATTTGCCTGAAAAAGTCTTTTTCATCCTGGCGCGGCGTAAGGTGGAACTCCGATTGGAGCTAGATCCAAGAACTCCTCATGAGCCTTTTGATTTAATGGATAATAAATACCGCAACCAGAGTTTGAAAGATGTGAAAACTTATATTAATAATCGGATTAAAGAAAGTCAATCAATAAGGAATTTGATTAACTCCAAGAAGCTAACAGTGGAAGAATTTATTAACCAACTATCTTTGAAAAGCGATTATAACTTTATGTATTTATTTTATGTATTAAAGGATATTGAGCAGAAAGAGCGACAGGACTTTAGCTTAGAAAGCTTACCTCAAGGTTTAGAAGGTTACTACAAAAAACACTGGGAGCTTATGGGACTGAATGCCAAGCCACTACCACGAGACAAAATACAAATCGTCAGTATCTTAGCCAATATTAAGCAGCCCGTTTCACGCAGCTTAATAGCTCAATTAGCTGCTGTGGATGTGTGGATAGTCCAGGAAATTATTAAAGAATGGAAGCAGTTTTTACAAAAACAGCACTTCAACAAGCAACAATGCTACAGCATATATCACAATAGCTTCAGAGATTTTCTTAACAGTAAAGATGAAGTTAGGATAGCAAGAGGGGAGGCTGTTTAGAAATGAGCAATCTAGCTAAAAGATTAGCAGAAATGCCTGTTAACCAGAGGCAAGAAATTTTGGTAAGTCTGCCAAGTTATCTAGCTAAGGCAGCTCAAGCTGAAAAGTTGCACTTTTTGCTCACCAACTTCGATTTCATGGAAGCAAAGATTTATGAACCGGGACTACAGTCGTTGGCAGAAGATTACGATATGGCTCTTAACAGCAATTTATTACTTGCTGCACCACAAGCTGAAAGTCTTAGATTAATTCAGGGTGCAATCCGTCTATCAACACATACCTTGCAGAAGGATGCAAGCCAACTAGCCCAGCAGTTACTAGTTCGTTTACCAAACCATAATAGCTCAGAGATTGTTTCAATGCTGGAGAAGGCTGAGCAAAACATAGGAACAACTCCCTGGCTGCGACCCTTAACACCTAGCTTAACTCAATCTGGTGGATCGTTATTGCTTAACCTCAGTGATCGTAGAGGTGAAATTTGGACAATAGCAGTAACACCGGATGGGCAACGTGCAATCTCTGGTTCAAGCGATTATACCCTTAAATTATGGAGTCTAGTAAGTGGTATAGAACTAAATACCCTAGTTGGTCACAAAGATTGGATTAATACCGTAGCAATTACAGCAGATGGATTATGGGCAATTTCTGGTTCGCGAGATAGTACGCTCAAATTATGGGATTTGGGAAGCGGTACAGAATTACTAACGCTGACTGGTCATAGTAAGCAAGTTAATTCTGTAGCAGTAACACCAGATGGCAAGAAGGCAATCTCTGGTTCAGCAGATGGCACTCTCAAATTATGGGACTTAAAAAGTGGTACAGAGTTACTAACGATGACTGGTCATGCAAACATGGTCAAGGCAGTGGCAGTAGCACCAGATGGCAAGAAGGCAATCTCTGGTTCAGCAGATGGCACTCTCAAATTATGGGACTTAAAAAGTGGTGAAGAACTAAATACTCTAATAGGTCATAAAGGTTGGGTTAACGCTGTAGCTGTAACCGCAAATGGAAAGAAAGCAATTTCCGGCTCAGCAGATGGCACTCTCAAATTATGGGATTTAAGAAGTGGCGTAGAACTGCTTACCTTGACCGATCATCAAAGTTGGGTTAATGCCGTAGCTGTAACCGCAAATGGAAAGGAAGCAATTTCTGGTTCAGCAGATGGCACTCTCAAATTATGGGACTTAAAAAGTGTTACAGAAGTGAATACTTTAAACACTCGCACAAATTGGGTAACAGCGATCGCAGCTCTTCCCAGTGGCAGGATGGCCATCTCTGGTTCCTTAGATGGCACTATCAAGATGTGGGACTTGAGTAAGGGTGATGAACAAAATACTCTCACTAGTCATACCAAGCAAGTTAATTCCGTCGCTATGACAACCAATGGAAGTTTTGTTATTTCCGGCTCCCAAGACTTTAATCTCAAACTGTGGGACTTAAATGGTAATTTAGAACATACCTTAACAGGCAATACCAATGAGGTAACTGCCGTAGCAATTACAGCAGATGGGCAATGGGCTATCTCAGGATTTGGGGATGGTACACTCAAATTATGGGATTTGATCAACCGCACTGTAAGCTTTACTTTAAGCGGCCATAGCAGTACGGTAACAGCAATAGCGGTGGCAGAAAAGGGACAAAAAGTTGTTTCTGTTTCTGAGTCTATCCTGAAAGTTTGGAATTTGGAGCAGGGAACCTTGCAACCTGCTCTGAGCATTCAGGCTAATTCGGTGCAGACAGTTGCCATAACCAAGGATGGGAAATGGGCTTTCTTAGGTTGCGAAGACGGTTCCCTAAAACTGTGGGATTTAAGTAAATATTGTGAAGTTTATAGTCAGCTTGGTCATACTGATAGAGTTTTAGCAGTAGCAGTAACTCATAATGGACAAAGGGCATTATCGGGAGGAGAAGATGCCAAGCTGAAGCTGTGGAATTTAGCGACTGGCAAAGAGCTTAAAACTCTAACCGGTCATGGGGGGTGGATTAATGCAGTAGCGGTAACTCCCAATGGACAGCGTGCTGTCTCCGTTTCCAATGACAATACTCTCAAAGTTTGGGATTTGGCAAGTGCAGCAGTTATTGCTGATTTCACAGGCGAAAGTGTTTTGCTCTGCTGTGCTGTTACACCAGATGGAGTGACCATTGTCGCAGGGGAAGCATCAGGAAGGTTACATTTTCTGCGTTTAGAGGGGTTAAAGATGAGTAATCTAGCTTTGCGACTATCAACAATGCCCTTCGACCAAAGGCGAGCCACTTTAGAAAGTCTACCAAGTCATTTAGCTAAGTCAACTAACACAGAGCGATTGCAATCTTTGTTGACTAACTTTGATTTCATTGAAGCAAAGATTACTGAACCTGGTTTAGAACCACAACGGCTGATTGAGGATTATGAGCAGGCATCAAAATTACAAGCACTTCAGAATATAAGTGGTTTGTCATTGATTCGGGATTCTCTGCGACTTGCCTCTCATATCCTATTAGTTTATCCATCACAAGTAGCAGAGCAGTTACTAGGACGTTTGCTGAGCTACGATTCAAATGAAGAAGTGCAAAACCTGTTGGCAAAAGCTCAAAGTTCTAAATCTGAACCTTGGTTACGTCCCCTTAGTAGTAGTCTTCCTCGTCCTGATAGTCCGTTAATACAAACTATAACAGGTCATCCGGGTTCCCTGGAAGCCGTTACTATTGCACCAAACGGGGAGTATTTTCTATCCGCTGGTGATAGTGAACTGAAAGCTTGGTCTATAGAAAGTGGGGAGGAATGGTTTTCCATAACATGCGACAGGAGTGATGTAACTGATTTAATTATTACCTCAGACGGGCAATTCGTTGTTGTGGCTTTCCGTGAAGGAGTAATTCAAGTTTTTTCTTTGAAAAATAAACAAAAAGTTATCACTTTATCAGGTCATAGTGGTGCTGTTTTAGGTGTAGCTGAGATAGCCCAGAACTATTTGATTTCTGCTTCGACTGACAAGACCTTGAAATTATGGGATTTAACACGGGGGGCTGCTGTAGATACTCTAAGTGCAGAAGTCGGCTCTTTTACTGGAGTTGCGGTACTGCCAGATGAACGTGTCGTATCTGCTTGTGGTTCATCATTTCCTAGCTTATCCAGAAAGCATCATGTTATCAAAATATGGGATTTGAAAGAGAAAAAAGAATTATTTACATTAGGAGAACATGAATGGCCGGTCAGTGAAGTAGTTGTAACACCAGATGGACGTTATGCCGTTACAGCCTCGAATGAAACTCTAAAAGTTTGGGATCTACTTACTCAAGTAGAGCGGTTTACCTTAACAGGTCATACTTGGCGAATTCAATCTTTGGCTGTAGCTAGCAACCGATTGATTGTTTCTGCTTCTGGCGACGGCATCTTGAAGATATGGGACATTGAACGTGGCAAAGCACTATCTACGTTAAAAGGTCATCAGGCAGGGGTGTTGGATGTAGCAGTTACACCCGATAGCAAACGGGCGATATCTGTTTCTATGGATGGAACTATCAAGGTTTGGAATTTAGAGTTTGCTGAGGCAGAATCTGGTTTACCACAACACGAAGATGCGGTGACTAAGGTAGCAGTAACACCAGATGGTAAGCGAGCCATATCTGCTTCTAGAGACTGTACTGCAATTGTTTGGGATATAGTAAACCGCAAACCTATGTTAACTTTTCGGGGACATACTGGTTGGGTTAGTGACATCACAGTTCTGGCTGACAATAGTCGAGTTATATCATCTTCATGGGACGGCACGCTTCAAATCTGGAATATCGAGACTGGTGAATTACTATCAACCTTGTCAGATGAAAGCGAGCGTGTTGAAGCTGTTGAAGTTACCCCAAATGAAAAATATGCTGTTTCGGTTACTGAAGGTAGGTATATTAAGATTTGGGATTTAGCACATCAAGTAGTGCTATTTACTTTGTCAGGTCATGAGAAAAATATTGCGAGTATAGCCATAACTCCTGATAGCAAGCGAGTTATATCCGCTTCGGAAGATCGACAGTTAAAAGTGTGGGATATTGAAACTGGAGTAGAACTTTTATGTTTTCCCAATAATTATCCACCTTTACCATCTTTACCTGATGAATTTGGCAGTGATTCGTTACGAGCTAAAGTTGTAGGCACTATTGCGCCACTAGACCGTACAAGAAAAGTGCCTGCAATTTCATCAAGAAGAGAGTCAGATGATGCTACAGAACAATACTTCCTTGCAATGAGAGACGCAAAAACTGCTGTTACTGTGATGCCAGATTGTAAAAGAATAATATCTGGCTCTAACGGCGGAGTACTCAGTATTTGGGATATTGGAAGCGGTGAAGAATTGTTTGCTTTAGACGATAGTGCTTCTGGTATTACTTCTGTCTGCGTATCTCCAAATGGTCGTTTTGCTTTTGCTACTTGTGGTTTACCCCACTATGCTTCAGATAATACGTTGCGTGTTTGGGACTTGGAGCGGAGGGAGATTATAGCTCGTTTTGTTGGAGAAGTTCCTATGACCTCTTGCACTATTGCAGCAGATGGAACAACTGTTATTGTTGGTGATTGTATAGGAAAAATATACTTCTTTCATTGGGAAGGTGTATCAATTGACTGAAGATTTTACACAGATGATCGCTATAAGAAGAGTATCATCTCAAGTGCATTTCTTTCCCTTATAAATAATTTGTAATGAGTAATTTAGCTTTGCGACTATCAAAAATGCCCTCTGACCAAAAGCAAGCAACTTTGGCAAGCCTACCAAGTCATCTAGCTAAGGCAGCTAAAGCAGAGCAATTACAGTTATTACTAACGAACTTTAGTTTCATTGAAGCAAAAGTTTCCGAGTTTTTAACACAAGAGATTATTGAAGATTATAATTTAGCAAACCACGACAACATAGTTTTTCTTGAAGAAAAACTAGAGAGTTTTAAACTAATTCAAGGGGCACTTCAGTTATCAGCAAATATCTTGGATGAAGATGAAACCCAATTAGCAGGACAATTGCTGGGTCGCTTGATGTCGTATGAAACTCCAGAAATTTTGGAAATTATCGAACAAGCAAAACAATGGAAAGCGACACCTTGGTTGCGTCCTTTAACTCCGAGTTTTACCAAACCAAGCGGTCTACTACTAAGAACACTCACAGGGCATATAGCACCTGTATTAGAATTAGCAGTATTTGCAGATGGACAACATGTTATTTCCGCTTCACAGGATGGCACACTAGGAATTTGGAACTTAGAGAATGGGGAAGAGTTATTGACCTTAGAAGGGCATTCTGATGCGGTACACTCGGTAGCAGTATTGCCAGATGAACAATATGCTATTTCTGCTTCAGGAGATGCGACGCTAAAACTCTGGAACTTAGAAAATGGTAGTGAAGTGCGAACTTTCACCGGTCATACTGAACCTATTATTAATGTTGTGGTTACGCCAGATGGGCGACAGGCAATTTCTGCTTCCTACGATCAGACTTTAAAGGTTTGGGATTTAGAGAGTGGAGATGAACTGCGAACTCTCAGGGGTCATACTGAAATGGTTTTGGGGCTAGCAGTTACAGCAGATGGCAGTTATGTTATCTCAACCTCAGATGACAACACCTTAAGAGTCTGGAACTGGAGGACTGGCGAAGAACTGCATACTTTGAAAGGTCATACAATTTGTGTTAGGGCAGTAGTGGTTACAAAAGATGGTCACTATGCAATCTCTGCTTCTTACGATAGTACTTTGAGAGTCTGGAATTTAAAAAGTGGAACAGAACTGTACAGAATGCAATGCAGTAACCCTGTATATGCGGTAACTCTAACTCCAGACGAAAAACATTTAATTTCAGCTTCCTGGGATAGCAGCATTACAATTTGGGACTGGAGAAAATGTAAAGAACTATCAACCATTAGAGGACATACCAAAAGCGTTACTTCACTAACAACAACACCTGATGGTAGAAAGTTGATTTCCACTTCAGATGACAATACAATCAAAATCTGGCAGTTTAATAGCAACTCTTTGCTAAGTACATCTATAGGTCATATTGGCGTTATCAGAGCAATAGCTGTAGTACCAGATGGAAAACATGCTATTTCAGGCTCTAATGACCAAACGATCAAAGTTTGGAACTATAAAACTGGGGAAGAATTGAGAACAATAAGTGGGCATACTTATATAGTTCTAGCTATTGTAGCAATTTCAGATTATCAACATATTATATCTGCCGATGCAGATAGTTTTATCAAAGTTTGGAATTGGAAGACTGGCAAAGAAATACATACTTTAAATGGTCATACATCAGGAGTCACAAGTTTGGCAGTAACACCAAATGAACAGTATGTCATTTCTGCATCCTGGGACAAAACCTTAAAAATTTGGAATTGGCGAACTGGGGAAGAATTACGGACTTTGAATGGTCACAATAACCCCATATGGACAGTAGCAGTAATGCCAGATGGTTGCCATGTAGTCTCTGGCGATAGTGAGGGAATTCTCAAAGTTTGGAATTGGCAAAAAGGTACTGAAGTAAGTAGTTGGAAAAGTCATACTAGAGGAGTTAGAGCAGTTACTGTAACTCCTTGCGGAAAAAAGGTAATTTCTGCTTCAGAAGATGAAGCTTTAAAGATTTGGGACTGGCAAAGAGGTACTGAACTACGAAATTTAACATATCATACGGGTGCTGTTACTGGAGTAAAGGTGTCACAAGATGGTAAGTATCTTATCTCAGCTTCAGATGATTCTACCCTTCTGGTTTGGAACTTTGATAGCGGAGAAGTCATTGCAAGTTTCAATGAAGAAGGTTCGGCTCTACCCTTTGCAGTTGCACAAGATGAATTAACTATTATTGCTGGTACTCCTATAGGTCATTTACATGCCTTGCGCTTAGAAGGAGAGCGAAAAAATTCAGGGTAGATGGGGTAAATAAAGCTATAAGATAAGCCCATGTCTAATTCTTCTGAACCAGTCATTTACCAGTTAAAAATATTACTACGTATTTTTGAAGTGTTGAAATCTCAGGAGATGCAAATGAACTAGTAGGTTACATTGTTATCAGATGGAGAAGAGAATATCGCGTATTAGTATTTAAAAAAGTATAGAAAAAAGTATAGACACTTCAGAGAACTCAGTTCTGAACAATATAGCTAAAACCCACCCACAGCTATCTGCTGCTCACGCTTTTACACTATTATGGTAAGTCTCTGTGACCTCAATGGTGATACGTTGGTATTGTCATTAAAAGTTTTTTGATTGACAATATTGTTATCCAAGATGTTATTTAAATCACTAAAAATCATGCTAATTTATTTGCAGTAAGCAGTTGCAGTAACAGTAACAGTATGAGTAACAGTATAACTGTAAGTTTTAGCAACCTTAAAGGAGGCGTAGGAAAGAGTTCTACAGCAGTCCACTTTATTTACTGGTTATCCGAAATAAAGAAAAAATCAGCCATTTTAGTAGATGCAGATGGGCAATCATCCAGCAGTAACTGGATAGAACTCTTAGAACTAGATATACCAGTAAACAAAATCACCGACCCAGAACAGTTAGGAGAAAAATTACCAGAATTAGCTTTAGAAACTGAATATTTGGTAGTAGATAACGGAGGTAACTTAGGTGATGGAACAATGCGCACACTACTAAGTGCCGACATCACAATTATTCCGATTACACCCAGTGGATTAGATGTGCTGTCTGCTGCCAGTGCAGTTAGATTGGTGAGCCAAATTCAACGTGCTAGAAAAGGTTTACCCAAAACTGGAATATTCATAAATCGAGCAGTAAAAAATACAAAATTACTTAAACAAGCTAAAGAAACAATATCTCAAATAGAAAATATCAAACCTTTCAAAAACGTAATTTACCAACGTCAATTATTAGCCGATTGCTTTTTACAAGGTTCAGTTGCTTGGGAAATGACTGGTAGTGGTGCTAAAGAAGCTGCTAAAGATTATGAAAAATTATTCAAAGAAATATTGGAGTTAGCGTAATGCCAGAAAGAGGTAACAATAGAAATAAGAAACAACCAAAAAGAGAATTATCAGATTTGGTTCCTAGCTTTAACGCCCCAAAAGAAGTATTAGAAAAAAATGTTGACATAGAAGTAGAAGAATCTACGTCAGCACAAGAAGCTGAAGCGACATCGATTGAAAATAAGATATTAATTAATAAGATTGAGCTTACAACAAAAACAGTTAAAAAACCTAAGAAAACTAGGTTTACCGTTGACTTAGAAGAAGAACGGCAAAAAAAACTAGAAAAGATGTGTAAAAAGACTGGATTATCAAAAGCTGAATTACTTAAACAGTTGATTGACGAAGCTTACAAGAGCGTTATATAGCAGTATGCAGTAACCAAATGCAGTTGCAGTTGCAGTTGCAGTATGCAGTTACAGTATACAGTTACAGTATGCAGTTGCAGTATGCAGAACTGGACTTCCCGGTTCATGCCCATCAATTACGCCATGCTTGTGGTTATCATCTGGCAAGACAAGGAAAAGCTTCTTATTTAATACAAAGCCATCTAGGACACCGCAACTATAAGAACACTGAAATTTATATACATTGGGCTGGAATACCTAAAGGTAGTATTAATTGGTCTGAGCAATAGGACACCGCCACCACCGAAACCAACATTGTAATTTAAAGCATTTTCTTGCCAAACGGTCACGATATGGTTAAAAACACTTAGAACATAAGCTACTCTCCTCTTTTACGAAGAGCGAGCTATTGTTGCTCTGAAAAAGGTTTATTTCAAAAAAGTTAGACTGCAAAGATATTTTGTAAGAGTTTATCCCAAATGTAGAATTGTTTGATAAAGATTAAAGCATAACGTTTATCCTAAAAATTGTATCTACCAATTCCTTGCCTTTATTTTTTAAATAATCTTATTAATTATATTTTAAATTCATTAAAATTACATTTTTTAATCACTTATATATTGATAGCGAATTACAAGCGCTTATATTAATTTGTTCTTTAATTTACCGATTACTTACTATCTTCGCTCGAAATTCGAGCGAACGCTTTGATTTTAAAAAGAATATATAGTTCTTACAAGTCTGATTCAAACAATACAATAATTTAAAATGTAATCAATATAGCAAATTATAAAAATAATACAGTTACTTTTGCTGTAACTGTATAAAATGCGAATATCCATAATATGTCTTGAATAATACTCTAATAATTTCTATTTATTCTCAGAGCTATTGAAAAGTTAACAACACATTTGTTTACTTTAAAAAATCTGCAATTGATTGACATTTTTATCATGCCATCTATGAGACAAAGATATCTTAAATCATAGATATCTAGCTTGAGACAACGCTAATATAACTGTCTCAGACTGCTGTCTCAAACTTTCATCTCATCGATGTCTCAGAGCAAACGGATACCAAAACCATCATCAGATAAGTCTACTAACTCCACGTCTAGTAGTTCTAAAAATACCAATTCTATGTCAATATCACCTAATCTATTCAAAAACTTTTGGAAAGCACTATTTCTTTCTATATCTCCAGATTTACGGTAATAAAACCATTTACCATGTTCTTTAGATTGCAGCCAGTTTAAAACTTTAATCGCTGCTTCTGATAAGTTAAAGCTGTTATCAACTTGATGTATATCTTTAATTTCAATATCTTCTACATCTTCATCTAATTGCAAGGTAAATTCTAGTTTTTTGATATCTTCTAATGACCCTAATTTATCTGCATTAGGTATAGAATTTTTAGAGAGTAGAGAATGTTCTTGATAGAACTCTGGGAAATATTTTAACAATGTTCTAACGGGGTCTGGATGACCATTT
Organism: Cyanobacteria bacterium P01_A01_bin.83; assembly: GCA_039030815.1. Taxonomy (GTDB): domain Bacteria; phylum Cyanobacteriota; class Cyanobacteriia; order Cyanobacteriales; family Xenococcaceae; genus Waterburya. The sequence goes on from JBCCDL010000003.1 coordinate 30,775, forward strand.
CCAGGATGTTTTTCTGTTTTTAACCAGTCTGGGACTTCTCCTAATTCTCCCTGCTTAATTGCTGTACTAAAGTTATTAGGATTTGCTTTAAAGTATTTCCCAGATGCAATAAACATCTTTCTGAGAAAATCTACTTCCACAGATTGAGAATCACAACCGATAAAATTAATACCTGTCTTAAAAGTTTCAGCTAAACCGTTAGTTTTACCCCCAACCACAGAACTGAGATTGGCTGCATGAAGGACAATAATTAATTGTGCACCGGTTTTAGCAAATCTA
>JBCCDL010000004.1:0-29280 GCA_039030815.1 Cyanobacteria bacterium P01_A01_bin.83
ACTTAGAAGCTTTAACTCAAGTTGATGATTGGAAAATAGAAGTTCCATTAGATCATTATGAAATCGAGCAAATTTATTATGGAAAGCTAATCGAAGAGAATGGCAAACAGTATATTACTGGAGCAGGTTGGAACGAAAGCTTAGATCAAGGTCAAAAAACTGAAATTATTTTAATTGCTAAGGAACTTAGTAATGATATCAATAGTATTAGCTACTTCTTTGATACGTCACCATCAACTTCTAGATTAACTAACGAAAGTTTTAATTTAAAATCAACAGTTACAGATGATTGGGGAGATCTTAAACGAGTTGTTTTAGACTTAGAAGCTCTGACTCAAGCTAACGATTGGAAAATAGGAGTTCCATCAGACCATTATGAAATCGAGCAAATTTATTATGGAAAGTTGCTCGAAGAAAATGGTAAACAATATATTACCAGCGCTGGCTGGAATAAAGACTTGGAAGCAGGTGGTAAAGCTGAAATTGTTTTAATTGTTAACCAGCTTGGTAATGATAGTAATATTGACTATTTCTTTGATTCTTTACAGCCATTTCATTCCAACTCAACAATTTATTCAGTTAATAAAGATTTCAATTTAACATCAAGAATTACAGATGATTGGGGAGATAGGCAAAGAGTTATTTTAAACTTAGAAGCCCTAACTAAAGCTAATAATTGGTCACTAGAATTACCCCCGAATCATTACGAGATTGACCAAATTTATAACGCAGAGTTAACCGAAAAAAACGGTAAGCAATATATTACTGGGGCAAGTTGGAATAAAAACCTAGAGCAAAGCAGCACAATTGAAATTATTTTAATTGTTAAAGAAATGAATAATAATACTCACACTACTGACTTCTTTAATTCACTACAATCATCTCATTCTAATTTAGTAGAAGAAGTTTTTAATCTGCAATCAACAATTACAGATGATTGGGGAGATACACAAAGAATTGTTTTGGACTTAGAAGCTCTAAGACAAGCTAATGATTGGTCACTGGAAGTACCACCAAATTATTACGAAATTGACCAAATTTATAATGCTGAGTTAATCGAAAAAAACGGCAAGCAATATATTACTGGTGCAAGTTGGAATGAAAACTTAGAACAGGGCAGCACTACTGAAATTATTTTAATTGTTAAGGAAATGAATAATAATAACCATACTACCGATTTTTTTGATTCATTACAACCATCTCATTCTAATTCAGTTAACGAAAATTTTGATCTCAACATCAATAGCCAAATAACAGAAGATTGGAATGGCGGATATAAATTAGAAATTGATCTCAAAGCAGAGTCTTACATCCAAGATTGGCAGGCAGAATTTTCACTGCCTTATAAAATTCGAGCTGTTTATGGGGTAGATCTTGTGGATCTAGGTAACGGTAACTATAGTATTAATGGCGAAAATGACTGGAAAGATCTTCAACAAGGACAATCAATTAAGTCCACTTTTATTATTGATGATGGGGGACAATTAGCACTAGAGCCTGAATTTGGATCTTCATATTCTGAACCAACGCCGACACAGGAGACTAACAACCTAAATGCTAACTCTGATAGTGGAGGAAAAACTATTAGTGTTGATAATGATTTTGGTGGAAATTTAGAAAGCGCAATTGCTGCGGCAAATGATGGTGATGTAGTTCAATTAGGAAACAAAACATATTATACAAAGGGCATTAATATCAATAAAGATATTACAATTGATGGTCAAGAAGGTTCTGTAATTAATGGTCAAGGTACTTCCGAATCAATTTTAAGATTGAGTGCCAATGCTTCGGGCGCAACTATCCAGGACGTACAAATTACCAACGGTAGTATAGGAATCTATGGTTACAAAGCCTTTAATTTAACTTTACAGAATCTAGAACTAAGTAACATTGGAATCAACCAAACAGTTCGTGATGGTCAGTACAATACGGGAATTGTTCTTAATCGTGCCGATGGACTGAAACTTATTGATTCTTACATCCATGATGTTGGTAGAAAGGGTGTCGGTATTAACGATACTGACGGTGCAGTAGTTAGTAATCTTAAGGTACAAAATGTTAATCTGGCAGCGCAACATGCTCAAAGTTTTGATGCGGCAGGAGTAAAGCTATTTAATACTAATGACGTGATTGTTGAAAATAGTTTCTTTTCTGATATTAATGCCTTCAATATTTGGAACGATACAAGCAATGCCACCACAATTGCCAATAACAGGATGGAGAGTGTAGGGGAAGACTTTTTGAAACCTGTGTTTAACACCAATGTAGAAATTGCTGGAATTTACAATGAAAAAAGCCCTAATTCAACTATCAGAAATAATGAAAATACTGCTCTTAATGGATTTCTCGGTTTGAATGCCACTGAATTTTCTACTGAAACTATGGTTTTAGAAAATAACAACTTCTCAAGTCTAGAAGTCAATACTCAAGATTATTGGGTCAACGAGTCAATAGAAAAGCTGATTGCTATTACTGAAGATCCTGCCGAAGCGGATTTTAGTCTTTTTGAAGATGAATACTTCGCTTACGCTAATATTGGTTAGTTCTATAAACTGGTCATAGTTTACAGTTGTTGATTTTGATCCTAACTACGCTCAATTTTATAAGATTTTACTTACAATCAATTGAAGTCAAAAAGTAAATTTCTTTATCATTACCGATACAGTAGCGATCGCAATTATCTCTAAAACTTATTATAAATTTTCAAAACTTTATAAGTGAAGGATTTATGCTAAATCATAGCAGAAGTTTATTTAAGATTTTCCTTGATAGCCATCACGTATTTTGCAGGATTTTTATGTTTGCCATTTATCTGAAGACGAAAATCTAAATGAGCTCCCGTTGACCACCCTGAACTACCAACCTGAGCAATTTTTTGATTCTTCCAGACCTTTGTGCCCTCTGTGACCTTGATTGAGCTGTTTTTCAAATGACCATAAGTCCCGATAATCCCATTGCCATGGTCAACCTCAATCCAATTACCTAATTGACCACCGCAAAATAGATTGCTAAAGTCAGCACAACCTGAGACAACTTTAGTAACAATTCCATTGCCTACTGCCACCACAGGAGATCCGTAGGGGGCACCGTAATCAATCCCCTGATGAAACTGTAATTGATTGCTATAAGGTCTTCTCCGCCAGCCGAAGGGACTGGCAATTTCCTTAGTTTTTGGTGCTGGGTTGGCTAATTTGGTATTTTGTGGCGCAAATCCGCTATTTTCGTGAGGAAAAGTAACAATTAGGCTGCTACGAGATAATTGGGGAAATTGCGATTGTAATGATTTGTTTGACGATAGATTCTGACTGGAAGTCGATTGTAGAGCTTCAATCCGCTCTGAATCAAAAGATTTCTGATTAAGCTGACGCTGCCAAGTAAAATTACAGTTCCAACTTGCTGAGGGGTGTGGTGACGGTAATGACCAATCTCTCTCTGAAGACAGAACAATATTTATGTTGGGTAAAGAATAATTAAGTAATTGATTAATTTGATTTTGTTTCTTAGATAAAATGTCTTGAATATAATTATTTTTTGAGAATAATTTGGGTTTACATAAACTAACAAATGGATTCGGTCTAATTAATTTGGAACTTTTGGCTCTCCATAAATCTGTATTAATAGTAAATTGGTTTACACCAAAACTATTAGAAGTTGCCAAACAATTGTTTCGCAGATTGGAAGTAGCACAGTACAAACTCAGGGCTGTTTCATTCAAATTGAGCTGTCTTTTCGCTAGAGTTCTTTCTTGCTTATGATAATTAATTACATTAGAGCTTGCCAAAGCAATCGGCATAGCCCCCGCTATTATTAACCCTAGTGCGACAGTCCGTAACATTATTTAGATATTTTTTAAATTAGTATGCAACTCTAGTAATATTTATTTGTATATATAACCAAGCCAATAAATATATTCACATATTTCCTGATTATTTCAAAAATTAATTTAAATTATTCTTAGCATCCAATTCAGCAAAATGCCTATGATAGGAGCAATTAAATTACCTTTAACTAAAAGGTTTAAACGAATCTTTTTAGCTACAGCAGGACTCGGTATGGCGATCGCTATTACTGGTTGTAGCTCATCGCAATCAGGCGCAGGAGAGTATGAGGCAACGGCTAAAGCTATCTACACTTGGCGCGTTAACTATAGAGATGATCCGATGGAAGATAAACGGGGGCGTTTTCAGGAGTTTGAATCAAACTCAATTATTAATGTCAATGGAGCAAAGCCAGAAGGAGCCGTCTATCAAGATGACAAAGGGATCTGGTGGTCGAAAGTCCCTCCTAAGCCCTCTATTGATGAATTAGAAGCAGGCAAAAAGAAATCTTATGAAAAAATTGGCAAACCAGAACTATTACGTCAGGTTGAATATAGAGTTACGTTCAACAAAGACGGAGAAAGACTGAATCTACCGACTAACTACGCGGTTTATCGTCAAGTAGCAAAAAATTATCCTGATACGCCCATCAACTTTACCCTGGGAGTTAACAACGGCTCTGTCACGAAAGCAACTCCTGTTGTTAATTGAGGAATTAACTAGAAATTACGGCGTTGGTCATTAAGCAATGTATTATAAAAAATGCTACTTGTAGCCTCAAGCTCTCAGCTTTCTTAAGCCACAGTCTTTATCTCCACAGATAAAAAGTGTTCAATAGCATTACCCATTCACCAACGCCGAAATTACTATGAATTAATATTTGATTGTCTTAGCATTCCAGTTTTTCCACGATCACGTAAAAGTAGGGTGACACTTAGAAGTGATGGTACCCTACAATAAGTTTACTCTAGATCGCTTTAGCGATCGCCTTATCAATGGACAATGGACAATGTCAATTTTTGAAAGTCTTGCTTTCTACTGGAGTAGGCATCATACCGATGATCGAGATCGCCAATTTCATTATTGAAGAAGGTTGGTGTGTTCGTGCTGATACCTTTCGACCCGCCAATTTTACGAAGCGGGAATTTCAAGTTGAATGTCAATATAACCTAGTTGAGATTTGGTAGCAGGTATAGGCTGGTTATTCGCTTTTAAATTTTCCAAGTGAGATATTAGAGCATCAGTTAATTGTTGTTGAACTTCTTCGATGGTTTTGGCTGTGGCTACACAACCAGGAAAATCGGGACAATATGCCGCGTAGCTATATTTGCCTTTTTCAATAACGATGGGATAACGCATGGTATGAATTAAACTCTATCTTTGCCTGGTGTTTTGATGTCATTAAATATATCGATTATTGATATGTCCAATAGTTTGCCAGGAACACTCACTAAGGAACAAGACAAATTTAAGGAAAGCTTAATTAGAAAATGCCCAAGCCATAACAGCAGAATTTCCTATGGCGCAACACAATATTCTCAATTTTGAAACCATTGCGTTAAAACCTTAACTTATCTCGCAGCTAGATACTGATACATTTGCCAACGAGTATCGATATCCTCTTGGAACTCTGCTAAAAGTTCTTTCGCATGGTCGGGATCGGATTTAGTTAGCATTTTGAATCGATTTTCAGCGTAAACAGATTTGTCTACTGTTTCCTTAGGCTGTTTATTATCGAGTTTAAGAGGATTTTTACCCGCTTGTTTGAGGTCAGGATTATAACGATAGAGCAACCAACGACCGCTATCTACTAGGGATTTTTGATGAGTCATAGCGGTGGTCATGTTAATGCCGTGGGCAATACAGTGACTGTAGGCAATAATTAAAGATGGTCCTTCGTAGGCTTCTGCTTCAAGGAAAGTCTTGAGGGTTTGTTCTGGTTTTGCCCCCATCGCTACGCTGGCAACATAGACATTACCGTAGGTCATGGCGATTAAACCCAAGTCTTTCTTGGCTGCGGGTTTACCACTGGCTGCAAACTTGGCTACCGCACCTCTGGGAGTGGCTTTGGAAGATTGACCACCTGTATTGGAGTAAACTTCGGTATCCATTACCAGAATGTTGACGTTACGACCACTAGCAATGACGTGGTCTAAACCACCGTAACCAATATCGTAAGCCCAACCATCACCACCGATAATCCAGACGCTTTTTTTAACCAGGTAGTCAGCGAGGGTTAACAGTTGTTGGACATTGTTTGCTTGTCCTTGGTCGTTTGTTCTTTGTTGCAGTTGTTGTTTGAGTTGAGCGACACCTTCGCGCTGTTGGTAAATATCCGCTTCGGTTTTTTGAGGATTATTGAGTAGACTAGTGACAAGATTATCCCCTAAATCTCCCGCCAATTTTTGTAAGAGTTCTGTGGCAAAATGGGCGTGCTTATCGATGGAGACGCGGAAGCCCAAACCGAATTCGGCGTTATCTTCAAAGAGACTGTTAGCCCAGGCTGGACCTTGTCCTTGGGCATTTTGCGTCCAGGGAGTAGTAGGTAAATTCCCACCATAGATAGAAGAACAGCCAGTAGCATTAGCCACCACCATGCGATCGCCGAATAGCTGAGTTACCATTTTTAGGTAAGGGGTTTCTCCACAGCCAGAACAAGCACCAGAGAACTCAAACAGGGGTTCTTCCTGTTGTTGTTGGCGAATTTGATTCAGTTTGAGGTTACGGCGGTCGGGTAGGGGTAAATCGAGGAAGAAGTTCCAATTAGCTCTTTCTGTTTCCCGTAAGGGTAGTTGGGGTTCAAGGTTAATTGCTTTGCGGGTGGGATCGGCTTTGTCTTGGGCAGGACAAACATCGATACAGATAGCACAGCCAGTACAGTCTTCTGGGGCTACCTGGAGGCTGAAGTTCTGTCCCTTAAAGTCTTTATCCCTTGCGGCGATCGCTTTAAAGGTAGCTGGTGCTGATGCTAATAATTCTGGTTCATAGGTTTTGCTGCGAATGGCACTGTGGGGACAGACGGTAACGCATTTATTACATTGAACACAAGTATTAGTCTCCCAGACGGGAATAAACTCTGCTACATTGCGTTTTTCCCATTTGGTTGTGCCAGTGGGATAAGTTCCATCACAGGGTAAAGCACTTACAGGGAGTTCATCGCCATGATGTGCCAGCATTTTACCCGTAACTTCTTGAATGAATTGAGGTGCATTACCAAGAGTGGAGTGAGATACTGGGATATTGTCACCTGGGGGCAAAACTGGTGGAACGCTCGTATTAACTTGATAGAGATGTTCTAAAGTAGCGTCTACAGCTTGGAGATTCTTCTGAACGATCGCTTCTCCTTTTTTACTATAGGTTTTCTTAATTGCCTGTTTGATTTTAGCGATTGCGAAGCTAGTCGAAGACATCGCTTCTACTTGGGGTAGGACTTCTGCTAGGGCAAAGAAACAGGTTTGTAAAACGGTATTAATTCTGCCACCCATACCGCTATCACGGGCTACACGATTGGCATTGATTACATAGAATTTAATACCTTTGCGAACTATTTGCTCCTGTATTTGGATCGGTAGATAATTCCAAACCTCACTTGCTTCATAAGGACTGTTAAGTAAGAAAGTCGCTCCCACAGCAGCATTTTCTAGGATGTCCAGCTTTTCTAAAAACGTCCACTGGTGACAGCCAACAAAATTAGCGCGATCAATGAGATAGGGTGACTGAATTGGTTCTTTACCAAAGCGCAAGTGCGAAACAGTTACCGCTCCAGATTTTTTAGAATCATAGACAAAGTAGCCCTGGGCATAGTTATCGGTTTCCGTACCAATAATTTTGATGGTGTTCTTGTTCGCACCTACAGTACCATCAGAACCCAAGCCGTAGAACATTGCCCGAAATACGCTATCAGGTTCGATGGATAAATTGCGATCAAAGGTTAAAGATGTATGACTCAAGTCATCGTTAATGCCCACAGTGAAGTGATTTTGGGGCTGTTGGCGATCAAGATTATCAAAAATCCCCTTAATCATCGCAGGATTGAATTCTTTAGAAGATAATCCATAACGTCCGCCAACGACCTTCGGTAGGGGTTGTTCGCGAACAGCCCTTACATCCTGCCAACATTCGGCTAAGGCGGTAACAACGTCTAAATAAAGAGGTTCTCCAAGACTACCTGGTTCTTTGGTGCGATCCAAGACGGCGATGCGCGTAACTGTTTTGGGTAATGCAGCGACTAATCTTGAAGCGTCGAAAGGACGATAGAGGCGTACTTTAAGAACCCCTACTTTTGTTGTTGTTGTTTCGTTGAGGAAATCAACGGTTTTTTGCACCGCATCGCAACCCGAACCCATAATGACAATTACTTTGTCTGCATCCTCTGCACCATGATATTCGTACAGTTTATAGTAGCGTCCTGTACGTTCTCCCAATTTATCCATTGCCTGTTGCACAATTTCAGGAGAGTTAGCATAAAACGGATTTACGCTTTCACGGGCTTGGAAGTAAACGTCGGGGTTTTGGGCAGTGCCTCTGACTACAGGATGGTCTGGAGTCAAAGCGCGATCGCGGTGAGCAAAGACTAGGTTATCATCGATTAAAGCCCGTAAATCTGACTCTTCGAGCAGTTCGATTTTCTGAATTTCATGAGAGGTACGAAAACCGTCAAAGAAGTGAATAAACGGTACTCGTGTCTCTAAAGTAGCAGCATGGGCAATTAATGCTAAATCGTGAGCTTCCTGCACCGAAGCCGAACACAGCAGAGCAAAACCTGTAGAGCGTGCGGTCATAACATCGCTGTGATCGCCAAAAATAGACAGTGCTTGAGCAGCTAAAGAACGAGCAGCTACATGAATTACGGCACTGGTTAGCTCCCCTGCTATTTTGTAGAGGTTGGGAAGCATTAACAACAATCCCTGGGATGCCGTGAAGGTGGTAGTTAAAGAGCCTGTTTGTAATGCTCCGTGGATTGCTCCTGCTGCCCCTCCTTCCGACTGCATTTCTACTACACTAGGCACTGTTCCCCAGAGATTAGGGCGGTCTTGTGCCGACCAGGCATCCGCCCATTCACCCATTGGCGAGGAAGGAGTGATGGGATAGATGGCAATCACTTCGTTAAGTTTGTAGGCGACACGGGCAACAGCCTCATTGCCGTCGATGGTAGCGAAATTTTTGGTATTCATTGATTTTCTCCAATTTTTGTCTTTTGTCCTCTGTGTTCAAAAACTAACGACTAACGACTAACAACCAATGACCAACAAAGGCGCTTAGTTCTAAGGAAGCTCAGGTGAGGTTCCCTCAAGCTAATGACCGACGAGTGCTTCCATCCCCCGCATTGCCCCATGTACTAACTAGTAACTAACATCCCAGCAGTTTTGCAGCAATTCCACTAATTTTTGAGATTTAGCGGTAGATTCCTTGATTGTGTTGTGGACAAGTACGGCGACATTAACATCGCGAATTTCAACCCAGATATTACCGTCACGAGTACGCCAACAAGGTACCGCTAAGGCTTGTAAATCTCTTAATATTGCTGGTTTGGCAAGATCGGGAACATCTACAATTGGTGTGACGATAAAATTACCAAAGGTCGAGCTACATTCATTGTCTAGTTTGCCGATGCTATGTTCAGGATAGATATCCAAACTGGTAAAGAACCACCAACATATAGCTAATATACGTGCTAGGAAAGGAATTTTTCTTTGTTCTAGCCAATAAACTACTTGGAACAAGCACAAACTGTAAAATCCTGGTTTAACAGACAAGCCCTCTAGCCAATTACGTTTGACTCTACCGCGATCGCATTTTTGATATAATTCATCTGTATATGACTGCCATTGGGATACAAGATGACTCAACTTTTTACTTTTATGCCTTGGCGAGGAACTGGATGAACCCAGCTTTTGCCAACAAGATAACTTTTGGTCGAAAGGCTGTTGCATGGCTCTAGTTAGAAACAAATTCGATGATGTTTTGTTTATACCAAAAGTCCAATTTGAATTTTTACCCCCGAATCGAATATAGATTGATTCATATTGATTGCATACATACTCAAATATCTTTAACTGATATTTTTCAGTGATTATAAATTTCTCATGTGGTCAGGCTACAGGTATTTTTTCAGCAGCTACAGGTATTTTTAGATTAGGAGATTAGCCTTTGTGTACTCACTAGTACTAGACCAACAAAGTTTTGACAGCCAAATGCTTCCCTACACCCCTATCTCCCTAAACCCCCACACCTAATCTCAACCTATCAAAATTAAATTGGTTGACGGCGTTGTTGCTGGGCTGGTTAATTTTGACGGCTAGTCCCTTGAGAGCAAGCCTACTCGTTGCTTTCGTATTTGCCGTAAGCTGATGTGCATTTGAACTGCACATTTTAGAGTCAAATCGGTTCTTACCTTAACTTCGTCAAGGTTACACCTTCTCTCTATCTATGTGTCTCTTTCTAAATCTCAATATGTTAGTCAAGTAACCAAAAGTTTATAAGCCCAGGGCAAGCTACGCTCAAAATAATACTAATCTCTTTATCTACAAATACTCGTTGCTCTGTCAGTGCTTTATATTTCAACCTTGTCAATCAATCTTTTCATTGTTTGAGTACATTTTAATTAATATCAATTTATATAAATGTATTCAAGTGCTTTAAGTCTATTCTACAATCAGTAATGTAATTTGTATTACCAACAAGAAGTTCTCTAGGGTCACTATTAAACTTTTTGAGCCAAAAAAAAGTCGTAGTGCTAAAATGGTGTCAAAATAACGCCACTTTTCCCTAAAATTGATTTTGCCAGCTACCTGTCAACGCTAAAATGAGGTCATTGTAATGTCATGAAAAGATTTAGTTTAAGATTGACTGAAGCAGAATACATGAAGCTGAAATTTTACTGTGAAGAAATTCACGTATCAATGAATGATGTAATTAGAGAATTAGTTAGAAATTGGCAGCCACAGATAAACAAGGTAGATCAAGAAGTAAAACAAGAGAGCAAGTGGAGGTAAATCTATTAAAGCAAATAATATATATTATTTGCTTTAGCTTCTTTTGAGTAAAAATTATGTATTAATTGATATATTTCAATAAGTCAGTATCACAATCTGCTGTTAAAAAGTGATTATTTACCATTAACTTATATGTGTTAATTATTTTACATAAATTCAAATATTAACAAAAAATTAAGATTATTAAAAACCTGATTGAATCGATCAAATCTTACAAATTGATAAAAATATTTGGGTATATATTAAGAAAGTAATTGAGTACAGAAATTACACGAAGTGCAAAAATACTTTTCATAGCTGATTAGTGCAATCGAAATCAAATAAGAAACAAAAAAAAATGGTACCAATGTTATTGTTTTCTAACATAAAACTAGAGTGCCAATTTTTTTTATTGCACTTTAGATATTAAACTATTGCACTTTTTGCATAGTTTTTGTCAAGAGAAATATAGTCCTAAAACTACAACTATCATGGCTTATACGATTCCTAAAAGCTGCGTCCACTGCGGTATTTGTTTGCCTGAATGTCCTACTAATGCAATTCAAGTAAATCATGATAATGAGCATTGGGTAGAACCAGGTTTATGCAATAATTGCGAAGATCAAGATTCCAAACCGCCATGTGTTAGTAGCTGTCCTGATAGTTTACCCGTACCATTACCTAATAAAAAAGGAAGATACAAAGCAGAACCAAGAGTATTAAATACCAGCCATCTGTTTGCGAATGGACATAATCATCCAATCGCATCTTCAATGGTTATTTGGGAAGCCTGCAATGTGTTAGCCCAAGGAGCGGTTTTTCCCTGGCAAGTTGACGAACAGTCAAAACTTTATCATCAGCGTCTAGTCAAAGAAGGGAAAGGAAAAATTGAATTTCGTCTAACTGAAGACGTAAATACAGCGCAAATTTTGGGTGCTAAAGATGCAAACGATACCTTAGAACAGATGGATATACGGGCAGCCTGTATGCATTTGATCTTTGCCGCATTTGCCACCAGCTTGGAAAAGCCCTGGGAACAAGAATTTGTGATTGACAACAAGCAACTTGAAAATTATCTAGGTCTTAACAAACGCAAGGATCTCAGTAAGGCAGCAAAACTCACTCTAATTAAACGTCTAGTACAGCAACCATGCAAGCTTGTCACTAATATTGATTGGTTTCGTCAAGGGAAAATTCAAGCATTTTCTGTCCCGCAAGATCGTATTTGGCATTTGGTAGAGATTGATAATCACTTTCAGGAAGATGCCCAAGGTTACAAACACCTTGTCGGTATGACTTTTCGGATTAGACCAGGATTGTGGGCAAAGTATTTTCTCAACAAACAAGGATACAAAAAATTTGCAGCCTTTTATCAATATGGCACTTTACCTCAATTTTTGCTGACTACGGTTATGACTATTTGGCATCAACACGAAGGTACAGTAAGAATGATGCTATGGTTGCTATTCAAAACCAAAATGGGCAAGCAACAGCGGATTACTATTCGCAAGCTAATGTATGTTGCTTATGGAGAAGCAAAAGTGCAAGAAGCATACATACATCGTGACAAGCGAAAGAGACTACTACGTAGATTTGAGAGCGATTTAGAAGTTCTCCACCACTACAAAATTAAGCCAGTTTTTGATCCCGTTACTTACCCGACAAAAATTCAACCAATGTGGGCTAAATTAGCTGCTGTGCCTGATGATGCCGACGAAGCGATGGATTTTTGGATTAATGATGGTTGCAATGAGATTAGCATTACCGATCCTGCACCCCCTGGAAAATGGAATTTATTGATGAAAGCTCGTCTTTTACATTTTGAACTACCACCAGAATGGGATAAACAACTATCACGTTGGGAAAACAAAAAGCAGCGTAAAACCCGACGCAAAAATACCACTCACACTGTATCCAATTTAAATGGAGAACAAATCGTTAGTGCCAGAAAAGAATTAGGAATTAGTCAGAGAAAACTGGCGCAAAAACTAGGTAAAAGTCAGAGTTGGATTAGAGATGTTGAAAACGGTCGCTTTTCGGCTAAATTAGGCGATCGCCTGAAGCTTAAGAAAATATTAGAAATAAACGAGTGATCTTGTTGTTGGTCTTGTGTCATTAGTCCTTGGTAACTAATAATCGATGATTAATGACCAAGGATTAATGAGCAATAACAAATGACTAATCTAATGAACTTTAGGGCAAGCATCTAGCTTTTCTAAACCTTTGGGGGTCGCTAGACCGATCCATTTATCGACCACGGCACGATTAAATCCTAACTGAGAAACATCGCCTACTTGAATAATTGGACGACGAATTAATGTTGGATCTTGAATCATCAATTCTAAAGCTGCTGCCTCGTCTAAATTTGCGGGTGTTATTTCACCCATTTTTATCTGAGGCGCACTTTGATTAAACCATTCTCGGATTGGGCGATCGCCAAAGAAAGGGCGTAGGGTGTCTGCTGTCCAGGGAGTTGTTAGTATATTGTGAGCTGTCACTTCATGTCCAGATGCCCATAGTAGAGCTTTTTGTCTAGCATTATTAACGCAGCCTGGTTTTTCATAAAATACAACTTGTGCCATGATAATCTCCAAGAATTGTAGATGTTAATGATTAATTGGTTTAGGATAGTTAGTCATTGGTCTTTGGTCATTGGTCTTTGGTCTTTAGTTATAGAAACAAATAACTATAAATAATGGGCTGTGAGTAAGTCAGCTAAGTCATTAGGATGGACATAAGCATGTTTGACTCTTCCTGGCATTAGGGTCATACTGGGAGCTTGTTTGCATTGCTTCTGACAGTCAGTTAATTCAATACTGACTTGCTGTTGAAGTCCCAGATGATTAATGGTTTCGGCTAAGGCATGATATAGTTGTTTTCCACCTCGTTTCGTACAACTGGATTTGCGACATATCAATACTTTCCCTTTCTGAGTTTGATGTTTTTTAAAAGTTGAATCAGAAACTGGTGATGATATTAAAGCAGCAGTCGAGGTAGATGAAGTTGTTTGACTAGTACTAGTACTAATTTTTTCAATGCGATCGCTTTTTAGCTTTAGTTGACTAAAACGTCCCACTCCTGATTGTTCTAGAAATATTGACAGGCGATCGCCTTCTACTAAGCTATTGCCAATGGTTGACCGTAATTCTTTTGCCAGTTTAATCGGGATCACACGCTCTCCCACCTGAACTTGAATATACTTAAGTTTACCTCCTGGATCAGGGATCAAACTAATAAGTTCTCCTTCTATTTTATAAGTCGATTTTTGAGCTGATGTAGTTTTCATAAGCTTATCTTTCGTTTTGTTGTTTGACAAAGTCATTTTTAGGGAATATTGCCGAATTAAGGTATGAATCTGTTTTTATTGATTTAATTGATTTAATTGATCCCCCTTAAATCTTTAAACTCGCGCATATATATATGCGCGAGTTAAGGGTAAAAAACAGAATCAGATCTAAGAATCAGCAATGCTTTCAAAAGCTCTTTGTGTAACTGTGACTCTTAAAATAAATATTTAAGAAACACTGGTTAAGAGTAAATTAAATCTCAGAAGTTGCTGGTGACAGATTATTTTCATCTAGCTGAATATTGGGCTGCTCTCCAGGGGCAGTGATCATTCTTGCTCCTTTACTGCTAGTGAAGTAGTTCCAAGCCCAATGAATTATCACAATTAATTTGTTGTCAAATTCCAGCAGGTAAAAGACGTGAATAAACATCCAGAAAGCCCAAGCAAAAAACCCAGACAACTTCAAGTATCCAACATCTACTACTGCGGCATGCTTTCCAATCACAGCCAAGCTGCCCCAGTCCCAATATCGGAAAGGCTTAATGGTCTTTCCTTCGAGGCGACTCATAATCAGTTGGGCGACATATTTTCCTGACTGCATAGCCACGGGAGCCACTCCAGGTAAAGGTTCTCCTTCTTGATGAGAGTAATTGGCTATATCGCCAATGACATAGAGGTTTTCGGTTTCTGGCACCTCAAAATTTGGGTTAACTATTACCCGTCCTGTCTTGTCTAACGACGCACCTGTAGAATCTGCTAGGTTCTGTGCCATGGCTGAGGCTTTCATTCCCGCAGTCCATAATACCGTCCTCGCTTGAATTGATTTAATTTCACCATTTTGACGAACAGAGATTGTCTTGTTATCCATACCGACAACTCTAGTACTAGTCATAACTGTCACTCCCATCTGTTCGAGGGAACGTTGAGCTTTTAGAGAGAGTGAAGGAGTGTAAGAAGGCAAAATTCTATCTGGACTTTGTACCAAAATAATTTTTGCTTCTTTCGTGCTAAAATTACGGAAATCATCTTTGAGAGTGCCGTGAGCCAGTTCGCCCAAGGCTCCTGCTAACTCCACTCCTGCTGGGCCAGCACCAATGATAGCGAACGTCAACCAGGCCTGGCGTTTTTCTGGGTTAGTTTCTTTTTCTGCCGATTCAAAAGCAATAAAAATGCGTCGCCTCATTTCTAGTGCGTCTTCAACTGTTTTTAAACCTGGTGCCTTATCAACCCAATCTTCATGACCAAAATATTGGTGGCTAGCACCAGTGGCAACAATTAGAGAATCATAGCTAATTTCTCTCGATCGCAGTTTGACTGTTTGATTTTTAGAGTCGATCCCTTTTACTTCCCCCATCAGTACCTCAACGTTTTTGCTACGCTTGAGGATGCCTCGTAGAGGAGAACTTATATTAGTGGGAGATAAACCGCCAGTAGCCACTTGATAAAGCAGTGGCTGAAAGACATGAAAGTTGCGTTTATCAATTAGGGTGACTTTGACTTCTCCTTTCGCCAAAGTTTGTGCTGCATAAAGCCCACCAAATCCGCCACCGACAATGACAACATGATGCGTAGAGGTTGGTTTATTTTCTGGAACGTTCAAGTTACTTAGCTCCTAGTTAGTGTCATTTCGTATTTATTGTCATTTGGTTGTAGGAAAACCCTCATGACTCTTTTAATATAATTTGATAACAATATTAATAAAGTATAAACAGTTACCATGAGCGTATTTTTTACTCAATAAACAACAATTTTGAGAAAAATCTCAGGTATTTTGAGTAAAAATCCTAGCGCCTTTCAAATCAGAGTTAAAAACAAACTTAGTAAGCTATAGAGCTCTTCAGTTAAGACTTATACCTTATGTCTTCTCTGATAATCAGCATTTTGCACGAAGAGAAAAATTGGAATTATATGTAATCTTAAACACATCAATCTGGAAATTTTTTTTTATTTGCATGCATCTATATTCCTGAAAATTTATGTATTACGCTATCTAAAAGATAATTATGTTTGCTGCTGAATGCTTCTAAGATAATTCAGCTTAATCTAAAAATTTGGGGATCAATAGTTTGAATGATTATTGATGAGAAATTAACAACTATAGCTTAACCTGATCCCAGTTTCTAATCTTCGGGTCGCGCTATCTTGTAACTCTTGTATTTTTTGTAAACTTAATATTTCTCCTTTAAGAAGTAAGTTTGTAGCCAGAAAATATAAGATCTTGAGTAGGACTAGTGACTAATTACTAATGATTTTGACTCTAAATCTCGGAACATGGGTGTACTTAAATATCTTTCGCCAAAGCTAGGCTGAATCATGACGATCAACTTGCCCGCATTTTCGGGACGTTTGCCAACCTTGATAGCTGCTGCTAAGGCTGCGCCAGTGGAAATACCTGAAAGTAGACCTTCTTCTCTGGCTAAACGACGACCATAGTTAAAGGCTTCATCATTTGTTACCGTAACTATTTCATCGATCGCCTTAACATTTAATACATCAGGAATAAAGCCAGCACCGATCCCTTGAATTTTATGTCCTCCTGGAGTTCCCCCAGAAAGCACATCGCTATCTGTAGGTTCAATGGCGAAGCGAAGCCCTGTCCGTCAGGCTTATCGCCTGAAATTCTGGTTTGCGTTGTTTAATAACCTCGGCAACCCCCGTAATTGTGCCTCCCGTACCGACACCTGCAATTAAAATATCTATCTCGCCATCAGTATCGTTCCAAATCTCTTCGGCAGTAGTTTGACGATGAATTTCTGGGTTGGCAGGGTTTTTAAAATCGGATTTGGTATCAGACATAATCATCCAATTATGATTCAACGCCATTAATTATTTATCGCCCGATTGCTAGAGCATAAAGAATGTCATTGTTGGTGCCTAAAAATTTCTGAGTCTCATCATCGTGATAAGCGCCAATGCCGCTACAGCCAATGCCTAAATAATTAGTAATTAAATAGAGTCTTTGTCCGAGCCAGCCAGCAGCTTGCATAGTTGTTTGATAGTTACTGTAGGTAGAGGTTAAAAATAAAGTTACGGCACTATCTCTAGCTATTGCTTGGTTAACGCACAAATATTTGGCTTTTTCGCTAAAATCTTGGCTTTGGAGTTGTTTAAGTTCTCGATATAAACCCGACTCCATGCCCTCAATGCAATTAACGACTGAATAAATTTCAATTGGGTCTTGGTTTATTGTGAGCAAAGGCTGTTTTAAATAGTGCCAAATTTGTAACCATTCTGCTTGAGAAATTGCGCCCCCTTTAAAAGCTCTTGCCGATCGCCTGGTCAGAATTGTCTCTTTAAATTGTGTTGGCTGATAATTGAAGGGAGGACTTTGTAAGACTATATTTTGATTAAGAAATAAATTATTTTCTAAATTTAAATTTACTGTAGCTTTATATCCTGCTTCGATCAGAGGATTAGCTTCAAAATAGTCAGTAGCAGCAACAAATGGCAAAGGTAATCGTAGTTGACGAACGGGTTTAGTCTTGATTTCGCCCGAAATTACCGCAGCAGTAACAAATTCTTTATTTTCAAATCCAAGGACATTATTCAGCGCAACTTTATCAAAGTCGAAGATAACTTGAAGCTCTCTTTGATATACATAAGCAGCAGCCTCAATTGCCCCTAGATGATGTCCACTATCTAAAAAGCAATAGCGTAAGCTTCTATTTTTATACTTCCAACTGGAACGAAAATAGGCACAACTAACTAAAAAGATAAAGCCTTTTACCAAGCAGTTAGGTAAGATGTAACTTTCTAAACCATCATCAATCAACTCATAAATCAAAGTTAATGAGTTATTGGCTACTTCCAAATGATAGATACCATCAACAATACCTTTGATGCCACGAATTTGGACGTAAATTTCAGTAGGATATAGTGCTCCTGCTGAGGGGTTTACTCTTAACTGGTAGGAATCGTACTTATACTGTTTGGTAAAAGTAATCGCGCTAGTTAAACGAATAAAGTTGTGTGTGAGATTATTCTCGTCTAAAGGAAAACGACGATAAAATTTGGGATAGCTTTTAAAAACAGTAGGCTGAGTTGATGCATCGACATAATTGGGATCAAGCATCACTGATAAAGGAGAATGCTTGGTGGCATCATGGAATTTTTTGCCGACTGCTTCTAATTGCTTAATAGTCATTGGCTATTCGTCAGTAAATACTTGCTACCTGCCCGACAGCTTGACGTAAAATTCTCAGAATCTCGACAGTGCTGGAAAACTCAAATGCTCCAAAATCGTCGAGGTTTTTAAGATCAGGATTTGCTCCTGCTGCCAAAAGCAGTTTGACTGCATCTACTTTTTCTGAAGAGGCAGCATACATTAATACCGTTACGCCATTATCATTTTGGTTGTCAAACTCAATCCCTGCGTCAATTAGTAACTTCATCAGAGTCAGATCATTTTTAAAGCAGGCAAACCAGAGAGCATTGTTACCATCATTATTAGTCAGGTTGATGTCAATATCGCTATCAAGTAAATCTCGCACGACACTGATTGCACCTTCTCGACTGGCAACTATTAAAGCTGTCGCACCATTATTAGCTTTATCATCTAAATTGTCAGTACTGTAGCCTTTCCCATGTAACCATAGTTCTGTAGCTTGGCTGAGTCTTTTGGTGATGATCATTATTCTCAAGTAACTTAATTACTTATTACTTATTACTTAATTAGTCTGATGTTTCAGTAGCTAATTCTGGATACAATCCCAATTGTTTAGATAGTTGACGAGCAATAAAAACCAAGAATTTAGAAGCTTCTTGATTATTTTCGTGTGCCATCATAGTTGCTACCTGAATGACAGTTTTGACAAAGTTTTCGTCAATCAGATCGGCACTAGCATCTAAAACCTCTGGTTCTGTACCATTGGGACATTTAAGTAGACGATCGATTAGTTGATAATATTCTTGTTGACGTTGATTATCTACCATTAGTTTTTGGTCTTTAGTCCTTGGTTAGTTGTCATTAGTCTGCATATTCATCTTCATCAGACGGTTTAGTAAGTACTTCAAAGACGGTGTTGCCACAAAACTGGCTACTATCGTCTATTTGTTTTACCTGTTGGCTAATATCTTTAGCTGATTCGAGTTGACCAAGCTGTGCCAGAATTAAACCCGTGGCAGCATAGGCATTAAGATAGAGACGAATATTGGGTTCTGGTTTGCGTTTAAGTAGAATGGGTTTAAGTTCTGACCATTGCTGGGGTAAATTCTCTTGGGTGGCGATCGCCTTGATAACTTTTTGGGCAATAGATAGAGCGATCGCCGGCTTATGCTTATAAAAGAAAAAACGATAAGCCCCAACTAAAACATCAAGATTATTTCCTGCTTTAGATAAAGCTTCCCTGATGTATTTTTCGGCTAAACCAGTATATTCCCAGTTATCACTAGCTAAGAGCAGTAATTGCTTAATTTCTGGTTCTACATTACACCAGGAAAACTGTTCTTCAATAGTTTGCCTAGATTGATTTAAGACCATTAAACAAAGATAGGACGTAAACTTTCTACCCAAGCTTCTAGTCGTTCATCGGTTTTTTCACTCTCGTTAATCTCATCGATAGGTAGTCCGATAAACTTACCATCTCGCACTGCATTAGACTTACTAAAGGTATAACCATCTGTAGATACATCACCAACTATAGTTGCCCCTGCATCCTTAAAATAGTCATACAAAGTGCCTAAAGCACTGACAAAATTCTCCCCGTGAGTGCCACAGTCTCCCGCACCAAAAAAGGCGATGGTTTTGCCTGTAAAGTCAGGTCTTTCTTCTTCAAGGTCGACTAAAGGATCGCGCCAGTCGTTTTGTACTTCTCCAGAACCCCAAGTAGACGAACCCAGCAGCAAATAATCATATTGCAGCATATCGTCAAAATCATCAAAGTCGTCTTCCATGTTGTAAAGAGCGCACTCTCCTTCCTCGAAGTATTCCGCTAGTTTTTCAGCGATTTCTTCAGTTACTCCTGCGGTGCTGCCGTAAAAAATTCCAATTTTAGCCATGACTGAAACTCCTGTTAGTAGTATTGTGTGGATAGGTTATTCCTTAGTTGTTAGTCATTGATGATTGGTCATTAACAATTAAAATGTATAAACTAGCAATAATGAATAACAAAAGATAAACAATAAAAAGCTAATGACTTGCTGCTTCTTTTGGCGACTTTTGAGATATAGAGTTATCCTCTAATAGTCCTGGGGTGAGATTGCTTGAAGTGAAAACTAGGGTAACTAGAAGAAGCAAAACAGTTATAAATTCTTCTTTAATCCGTTTCCAATCTCTCATTTTTTGCTCCTGTTACTAATTTCTAAGATTACTACTGTCACGAACTGCTAAAGATCATTTTTTTGCTATTTAGCATAATGTATCTCCGTGAAGGGTTGATTATCTGGAAACTTCAAGCTTGGTGAGCGAACCACGATATCAAACATCAAAGCTAGAGTTAATAGTAAGAGTAAGAAAAATTTAGATCTAACGCCGTTACAAGATGCTCGATAATTTTTCTTTAATGCTATTTTTGTCTGTTTTCCATAATTCATAGTAAATTAGGTGCATACAGAAAAGAAGAGTGAGCGTATGGTTTATTGGTGTATTTGCCCATACAAGCTGCACAACTAGCACATTCCTCTAAATTAACAACGGATATTATTCGATCCTGACTCTGACTATTTATGCCGTTTTGGTTCATTGACTGTAACCCCAAAGCGTTGCTACCACAAACTTCATTAAATCTTTCACAATCAAGGCAAATATCTTGATTTATTTCTTTAATGAATTGTGGGTTCCAAACTAAATTTAATTGATCTAAGTCATTAGTTCCCCTCAGAATATCTTTACTGTCGATTATTAGCTGATGCTCTACTAGAAAAAAGATCTTACAATTTTCTGGCATTAAAAGTTTTAGGTAGCTGTGTATCTTCTGTTAAGTCTTTGAAAGACAACTGCCAACCGTTAGCTAAAGTTAAAACTTTGCCTTCATCCGTAGCAGTCTGATCTACTACCTCTTCTTCTAAATCTTTCTTGGGAACATATACTGATAAATGTCCCAGATCATTTTTGTGAAGCATTACTTTCATTGATTTTACCAGAGAATAGTGAATTGTTGGTCGTTAGTTTTTAGTTGCTGTGGGCTACTAAACTCAAAAAACAAAGGTCAAAAGATGTTATTCCCTTGTGGTACAAAGAACTAATTATTGGGAATTAGATTTATTAACTCATCGGGGGTCAAACTGCGTTTTAATTCCACTGATAAATTTCGTACCGCCTCAACAAGCGATCGCGTTTCTGCGGTACTTAAATCAATGCCATGTTGTTGCAGCAGATTAGTAACTAGATGTTTGCCAGTATGTTTACCAATTACTAGACTCCGTTTACGTCCTACTTCTTGCGGATCAAATGGCTCATAGGTTGCAGGATTTTGCAATACTCCATGTCCATGAATACCAGATTCATGAGCGAAGGCATTGTCCCCCACGATCGCTTTCCAGGGAGGAACATCCCAGCCAGAGGCATCAACGACAAATTCTGATATTTGTTTGAATCTGCTAGTGTCGATACCAATATTAATGCCATAGATGCGTTTAAGCGCCATGACGACTTCTTCTAGAGCCGCATTGCCCGCTCTTTCTCCTAAGCCATTAACGGTAGTGTTTACCGAGCTGGCACCTGCTCTAATGCCCGCTAAGGCGTTGGCTGTTGCCATACCAAAATCATTATGGGTATGCATTTCGACAGGGATAACTAGCCGATTAACCAACTGTTCTACTTTCTGATAAGTAGTTAGAGGATCGAGGACACCTACAGTATCGCAAAAGCGAAAGCGAGATGCACCATATTCCTGAGCAGCTAAAGCCACATCTAGTAAAAAGCTATCGTCGGCACGGGAAGAATCTTCACCACCGACCGAAATATACAAACCGCGATCGCAAGCATAGTTAATCGTTTCCCGCAGTCGCTCAAAAACCAACTGGCAATTACCCTTAAATTTAACGGCGATTTGAATTTGGGAGACAGGAACAGATATATGTACCCGCTCTAGCCCACAAGCCAGAGAAGCATCGATATCCGACCGTACTGCTCGATTCCAGCCAGTGATTAAAGTTTTCAAACCCAGATTATTAATCTCGGTAATAGCTTCTGCTTCACTGCTGCCCATTGCGGGTATCCCTACTTCCAGCTCTTGTACCCCAATTGCATCCATTAAGGTAGCAAAGATAACTTTTTCAGCGACGGTAAAAGCAACACCTGCTGCCTGTTCCCCGTCCCTTAATGTTGTATCGTTAATCTGTATTGACCCCATGGTTTTATCCCTTGTTCTTTGTCTTTTGTTCTTCAGGAGCTAGTAACGCTCTTCCAACCAATCAAATACCCGCACCAGACCAGATTGCGATACTAAACCGTACTGCCAGAGAAGCATAGGTATAGGTGCATTAGATTCCTTTTGTTTTTGCATTACCAGAGCAACTTCAGCTGAGGATACCGTTAACTCCTCTTGTAAAAATTGACCTAATTCCTGGACTTGATCATTCATGATAGATACTGCCTCGAACTTAGTGTCAGGGCTTGAAATGCTCAAGCCCTGAACAAACATAAGGTTAATGACTCCCGTTACTGGCTGCGACAAATTCTAAAGTTAGGCTGTCGTGAACTAAGAAGTGATCGAGATGGAAAGCTCTCTCCTCAGTAGCTAGCAAAATCTGATCGTATAAATAACGGGTAGCGCGATCGCCCAAACTCTCTGCTTGAGCTGCTTGAGAGCGAATCAAATCAATGATTTGTTTTTCGGCTGCCAAGTCATTAACAATCATTTGTCGACAGCCAAAAATGCCGTCCTCTTCGGGGGTAAAGCAACAAAGCTCGGCTAATTTACTAAAGCTAGCTGCGGGGACACCTCCTAAACCATTTAAACGTTCTCCAATATCGTGAGCATGACCCTGAACCGCATCATAACTTTCTTGGAGATACTGATGAATGGAATAGAATTCTGAACCTTCAATTACAAAATGATGTTTCAGATATTGCAGATATAAACCTTGAAAGCTAGCAAGAGCCAAATTCAAGCCCTCACAGACTGGTTCTGTAATGTCTTTACCAAAACCAATAGGGTTATTAGCTACTTCACCGAATGGCTGATAGATTAGTGTTTGTGTCATGATTTTAATTTGTAAGTCCCTTAAAAGGGGTGATAGGGTTAATAAGTTAGTCCCGTCGAGCCTCCATTCGTCCCGTCAGGGCGGGATAATAAGGGTAAACGGGATCATATAGTTAGTGGAGACTAACGATAAACAACCATTGATAGATCATTGATGACATCTGTTTCTGTTGACCAGCATCGCTCTAACCAATCGATTGATTCTGAGCGAGTGCTAGCAAACTGCTGAATAATACTGCGGATTAGAATGGCATTAAGGCAGCTATCAATTTCGATCCAGAGTGCGCCGTCTGGAGGACACCAACAGGGAATATTTAATTCTTGCAGTCGGCGATGAACACTCCAGCGTTCGCTACGCTGTATTTTGGTCACTTGACTGACAAAGCTATTTGGAAGAGTTGATTTACACATGATCTTGAAGTTAGTGAGTGGATAAATTCTGTATCTTTTGTTCCAAACTCTCGATGCGATCAAGTAAGGAACGAATAATTGTGGCTTGTGGGTCGGGTAATTGACCGTGTTCGAGAGGACAGCCATGACCAGTGCGAGAAACAATGCGACCTGGAACGCCTACCACTGTTGAATTGTCTGGTACATCAATTAAGACAATTGACCCCGCACCAACGCGAACATCGTTACCGATGTTAATATTTCCTAAAACTTTTGCACCCGTGCCGACTACTACATTTTTTCCTAGAGTCGGATGGCGTTTGCCTGTTTGTTTTCCCGTTCCTCCCAAGGTAACGTTTTGGTAGATTAGACAATAATCTCCCACGATCGCTGTTTCACCAATGACTACTCCCATACCATGATCGATAAATACTCCCTTACCGATGGTTGCGCCAGGATGAATTTCAATTCCTGTGAGAAATCTACCTAAATGAGATAGAAAACGGGGGAACAAGATAAGTTGCTTATGCCACAGCCAGCTAGCTATTCGATGCAATACCAAAGCATGAACACCAGGATAGCAAATCAATACTTCTAACCAATTATTAGCTGCTGGGTCGCGATCAAAGATAATCTTTAAATCTGTCCAGATTGTTGTTAGCCAATTAGGCTTTACCAGCAATCTTTTGTGCTGAGTGCAACTTCTCTTACGTTCTTGATTAATAGTTAGGGGCTGTTGCATTGATTTATCCTTTATTATTTGTCCTTCGTCTTCTGTTATTAGTTGTTTGTACTAATGACTAACGACTAATGACTAATAACTAAACTTTATATAATGCTTATAGCAGTGCCCCAGTTTTTGCCTTTAACCTGATAGCCGAGTTAGATTGATTAGATTTATTGTTTTGCACTCATGAATTTGAAACCTATGTTGTGTAATGTATTGTCAGTTTGTTTTTTTTTTAAAGGGGGATGGCTACTAGTTTATTTTCCTAAGGCTCTGAGTATTCTTTGATCGCGTTATGAGTATTTAGTACTCAAGCAGATATTGGCTAAAAACTATTCAGGGTAATTAATCTAAGAAAATATGGTGGAGCTAAATTAGTAATCAGGATTTCTGATTTTTTTAGTTATGTGATTTGCTCAGATACTAATAACGATGGTGCAGTAAATTTAATCGCAATAGCGCTCCAGAGTTAAAACACCATAAACACTATTGACGAAGTTACCGCAACAGGGCGTACGCGCTGCCTTTGCCCGCGGTGTAAAGGTGACTATGAAATGTCCTAGATATAAATCGAAGAAGATAGCGCAAGGTAGTTGAGTAAAAGATCTATCTAGGATTTTCAACCAGGACTTCGCCTTTAAAGGCAGAGGGCACAGGGTTTGGAGGAAGCTTGTACCTCCAAACAAGAAACCTGCATGAGAACTAAGCGCCTTTGTGCAGCCCTCTGTCACGCCTTTATTTGACGACCAATCGCTAACAGAGCAAACCGTCTGCTCCAAATTCCAAATACTGCGCTAGCAATAGTAAGAGTAGACAATATTTTAATTTGTATTCAAACGAACGCCATTGCGATAAAGGCTCATAAAAGCATAAGAACAAAACGAAGATCAAAGAGATAAACTTTAGATTTATAAGTTTAAATTACTAATTTGATCCACACTTTATTTCAAATAGAGTAGCCAATTGACAGTTTTCTTTGTTATTACTTAGTTTCTAGACTACCATACTATATGAGTTTACCCAAAATGTTCTTACATTTTCTTTATAGTTTCAAAGATATACTAAATCCAGACAAAAATGTAAGTTGTGTTGTGGATACCAACATTATTGTGTCGATTATGATGCTTTAGAAATGCTTGGAGATATCTTAAATCTCAATTCTTTGCCTTTATCAGCTTATGAATGCAGTTTATAAATTTAATAAGAAAATGAAGTGTATCTTGATAGTTAAGGATTAATAAATACTTTATTAACAGTAAAAAAAGAGAATAACTATGACTAATGCTAATACTATGCCTTTAGACAACAATAAACGATATCTGGTTTTATGAGATAAGAATAGAATAAATGATGGCATTCAAATGGTTCGTCAGCGAGCCCAAATGACTGATGCTATCAGGGCAACCGTGACAAGTTAAGAAAAAAGAACTCTTTGTCAAACTCGCGCGTACATGCGGGCAAGCCTCTAAAAGAGGCTTTGGGCGGTAGAATCCCCTGTTGTAGTGTTTAATTAAATCGAACACACAACATATAGATTTAAAGATTTAACGCGCGCGAGGGCTTAATCTTCAACTGTTAAGGGAAAAAAGTAATAATAATACTCGTTACTCATCTCATTACTCATTACAGCAGACTTATCTTCTTAACCTGAACTGACGTTAGTATCACTCGCTTCTTCAATCCAACTATCAAATAACTCTTGATTGTTTGCTACCCACTCCTCAGCATGACGACGAATATCTTCTGGTTTACTTTCTCCAGCTTTAATTCTTAAGCTTTCTTGATTTACAGCTTCAACAGGAATTTGTACCAATTCAAACCAGCGTTTTGCCATGGGGTTAGCTTCTAAGAATTTCCTATTGGCAACAATGCTTTGTTTAGTTTTCGGAAATCCATAATTTTTTCCGTTAATAGTAGTATCTTGTTCTGTAATATCTTCCATTGTTGGAGGGAAAGATGTGAAAGGAACTTCTAACCAAATCACATCTTGATCTAGTTTTAAAGTTGCACTAATCCAATGAGGATTATAAGCGTAGAAAATGATTGGCTCTCCTTGTCTATAGCGAGCAATGCTGTTCGCTAGTAAAGCTGTGTACTGTCCGCTATCATGTTCTACGGTGTCTTGCAAACCATAAGCCTCAAGATGATGATCTATATTTAATTCGCAAGCCCAACCTGCATTACAGCCTACTAAATTAGCTTTGCCATCACCATCAGAATCGAAAAGCTTCGCCAGTTGGGGATTTTTTAACTGTTCAATACTGGTAATATTATGTTTGTCTGCCGTTTGCTTATCTATTTGATATCCTTGTACCCCATCAGGAGTTAGAACACCTAATCCTGCCAGCTTGTCCTGACCACCAGCATTATTAAAAAATTGTTCGTGTCCAGGAGTGTAATAAACCACACTGTAATCTAAATCTCCATTGGCAACGGAGATATAGAGGGCTGGATATTCTATTTCTCTGGGGTCTTCCACTTGGTAGCCAAGTTGTTCCAAACCAATTCTGACAATTTCGGTTTGGAAATGTTCCTCGATCCAGCTACTATGGGCAGTGCGTAAGGTTATTTGAGATGGTTCACCATTAGTATCTGTTGATGATTGAGGCGTAGATTGACAAGCAGCCAAACTGGCAAGCAAAAAGATTAAGGCTGCTTTCAAACTAAATTGTGCAACTTGAACTGGTTTGAAAATCATAAATAAAGTGATTAATTATAAGCGATAAACGTATTAATTGAGTTAATAGGTTAAAAATATCAATTGATTAGCTATTCTACTCAAGAATAATGGTCTTGAATGACAATAGGTGCAGTTTATAGCATGGCTCAGAATCAGACAAAGAACTACAAGCTAAGACTCACCAACATCTTTATTCTTAAGTTGTCCTCTTAAGTTGTTCTCTTAAGTTGTCCTCTTAAGTTGTTCTCTTAAGTTGTTCTCTTAAGTTGCTATCTTGCCTGGTAACATTTCAACCTATCATTGTAAGCTCATTGAGCACGACAATAATATCTTGGCACCAAAAAGTGACATCCTAAAGACATCCTAGATATCTTAGATAAAAGCTAGAAATCACAATAAGACCTGGAATTAGCTGAGATTTGCAGCATTTTTGCGTTAATTGTAAAGAAATAAGCAACAATGTCAGATATTTAAACTGTTTATTATAGAGTGTTTCCGTGCAAGCATTTTCCAATGTAGATTTTAGGATTTGATTCTAAACCAAATCGAGAATACTGCCAACTTATATTTTGGAGTTAATGTTTTTATGTCCCACGTCTATACCAAAGATTTTGAAATTCAATGTCCACCAAGCCAGCGTACCTGGAGAAAAATTTCCCAAGAAATTGCGGCACTTCCTTTACCAGGTGTTCCCATTCGCTTGATTTTAACCAAGGTTGCAGGAGATAGCCTAACCTTTGAATGCAGTTTTTTTGATACTGACAGAGATCCTGTATGGTCGTCTTTACTAGATATCAATCTTCGTCAACAGGTTTCTACTAAGCCTTTTGTGGCAGTGAGTATTATTCCTACAGGAGTTAGAGCCGAAATCGGTGGTTTTGCAGGGGATGCAACTCCTAGTACTAATCTTTTAGCCTCCGCTTGTGACTATTTAGTGACCAATCCTAATGCTGTAACCGCCTCAGATATTTATTTTGCTCAGGATAATGTTCTCTATTTAGAAGGTAATCTAATTTGTCAATTACTACTGGGTAATATTGGAGTTATCCCAGAAAAGCGTCAAAACATCGCTGCAATTATTGAAAAGCCCAAAGACGAGCGATTTTTAAACAATGTACTCAATGCTCTCAACGGCTTGCGTGCTGTGGGTGGGATTAATATCGACCCTGTAATTGTAACAGGGGGCGCAATTGAAACCGAATGTACCTATTCCCAGTATGGTAATGCTTCTGGGGAATTTAAAGGTATGGAAGAATTGATGAAGGCTTTAGATGTAGTAGAAAGATCTAATGCTGGGGCGGTGGCTTTAATGACTACTTTACTAGTAGACGATAAAGTACGCCAGGCTTATTATCGAGGTGAATCTATTGCTAATCCCTGGGGTGGTGCCGAAGCGATTATGACCCACACCACTACTAATTTCTATCCCCTTACTGCTGCCCATGCGCCTTTGCTATTAGAGTGGGAACATACAGGATTTGGTAAGTTAGTAGACCCTAGAGATGGTGCCGAATTAATTTCTAGTGCCTATGTCTGTTCCCCTTTAAATGGTCTAATTAATTCTCCTCGCCCAGTACAGTTTGATACTCCCATCGCACCAGGAGAAACCAGAATCTCTGTCGAGAATGTTTCTGCGGTGGTAATGCCAGAGACAACCGTGGGCAATATTCCCTTCTTTGCTTCTCTAGACCAAGGTGTTCCTGTAATTTTAGTTAAAGACAATACCACTAATTATGATATTACCCCTGAAGTACTGCAAATTGAGACTCAGGGTAGAAAGATTTATCGTGTCAATAGCTACATGGAAGCATCAGGATTACTGTTAGCCTTACGCAATGGGATTGCGGTTGCCAGTACAACCCGTCCCATGCCACAGATTAAGCCAGTTTTCCTCTAAGCTATGAACCAAGCGAATTCGACTTATAAGCTCATCGCATCCCATAATCAGGATGTTCAGGTGAGCCTCTATACTCCTGCCCATCAAGGCATTACTGGCGATAAAGATCGCTTGAGTGAAGAGATCTATCAATACGATGCTCCATTTCTGACTCGCCCTCGCACGGAAAACATCGAAAAACATTTTTCGCAGCTATATGGTACTAAACATACCTTCTGGCTAACTGGGGGAGGTACTCAAGGAGTATTAACCGCTTGTGCTTTATTAGGGACTAAATATAACCAAGTTGCGATCGCTCTTAACAGTCATATTTCTGTAATTAACGGCATTATCTTGGCTGGGTTAGAGCCTTATTTTATTCCTTC
>JBCCDL010000005.1:0-26557 GCA_039030815.1 Cyanobacteria bacterium P01_A01_bin.83
ACTGCTGCTTTCGCTGAAGCACAATCGAGACTGCTTGGTTGTTCTATTACGATGGTTTCAGACAGCCAACAGGTTGGTCAGACGATACTGAATATGATTGATGATCAACAACTGTTAGAACGGATTCGTCTTAATGGAAAGCGACGGATGGGAGAACCTGGTGCTGCCCAAAGAATTGCCGAATGTCTGGAAAAAACATTGCTGTTGCCAGAAGATTAAAATTAAAGAGTTGAATTTTTCGTGACAAGTTAAAAGCTGGCTTCAAGACATGGGCAATCAATTACAATGTTTAATCTTTGATGTTGATGGAACATTGGCAAATACAGAAAGGGACGGGCATCGAGTAGCATTTAATCTGGCTTTTAAGGAGGCGGGATTAGAGTGGCATTGGTCGGCAGAATTTTACGGTAAATTACTAACCGTTTCAGGTGGGAAGGAACGCATCTTTTATTTTCTCAAACAGTATTTACCAGATTTCCAGTCCGATGAGGATACCTCTGAACTGGTGGCTCGTCTGCACCAACTCAAAACTAATCATTACCTAAAGTTGCTCCGTAGTGGAGCGATTCAACTGCGTCCTGGAGCTAAAAGACTGATTGAAGAGGCACGAGAGGCAGGGATAACATTAGCGATCGCTACTACGACTTCCTTACCCAATGTGATTGCCTTATTAGAGCAGTATCTAGATCTTGATTGGTTTAAAGTGATTGCCGCAGGGGATATTGTCCCCCATAAAAAACCAGCTCCCGATATATACCACTATGTGATCAATCGACTGGAGCTGCCTCCCGAGAATTTTCTGGTAATTGAAGATTCGGACAATGGACTAGAATCAGCCACAGCGGCAGGATTAACTACAGTGGTTACGGTAAACAGTTATACCAAAAAGCAAGATTTCAGTCAGGCGGCTCTGGTAGTGGAGAATTTAGGAGAACCCGAGCAACCCTGCCAAGTTATTCAAGGTGATTTGTCATTAGAATCAGGATATCTTGATGTGGCTAGTATGCAACGGTTACTTTAGTTGTCTTACCGCAGTTTCAGCACGATTTAAACAAGATTTTGTTGAACTATTAGCTAAATATATGAAAAAATTAAACCATCGGTGACTAAGCAAAGTTCCAAATCGTCCTTGAATCAAGAAAAGTATTTTAATAATCTCAACCTCCAGCAAGATCTTAAGGGGCGTTCAGTGCGGGGTGGAGCAATTACCATCCTGTCTCAAGGCAGTAAGTTCGTCTTGCAGTTGGGTTCCACAGCTCTATTAGCTCGTCTGTTGACCCCCAATGATTATGGCTTAATTGGTATGGCAACCCCAATTATTGGTTTTGTTCAGCTATTTAAAGATTTGGGTCTGGCTACAGCTACTATTCAACGAGAGGAGATCAATCATCAACAGGTTAGCACTTTATTCTGGATTAACTTAGTTGTCAGTGGCTTAATCTCAATCCTGTTTGCCGCTTTAGCCCCTGTAGTTGCCTGGTTTTACCAAGAACCGCGTCTGCTGAGGATTGTTCTGGTCTTATCTAGTATTTTTTTGTTTGGGGGTTTGAGCGTGCAGCATCAGGCATTACTCAAACGACAGATGCAGTTTGCCAGTATTGCCAAAATAGAAATTATTTCCGTCTTAGCAGGGATTTTAGCAGCTATTGTTTCTGGTAATTACGGTCTGGGCTATTGGGCTTTGGTAATTATGCAGCTAGTCACAGCGATAGTTAATGCCTTTCTCACCTGGATTATTTGTAGTTGGCGACCAGGGTTGCCTCATCGTAATGCCAAGATCGGTTCTATGTTGGCTTTTGGCGGTAACTTGACGGGGTTTAACTGTATTAATTATTTTTCGCGTAATTTAGACAATATTTTGATTGGTCAATATTGGGGTAGTGGGCAACTTGGTCTGTATTCTAAAGCCTATCAGCTTGTTTTGCTGCCGATTCAGCAAATTAATGCTCCCATTAATAGCGTGGCACTTCCTTTGTTGAGTCGTGTGCAAACCGATACCCAAAAATATACTAATTACTATTATAAATTTGTCCTGGCGATCGTTTTCTTAGGGATGCCCATCGTGGCGTTCTCCTTTGCTATTACAGATAAATTAATTCTCTTGGTGTTAGGAGAACAGTGGCTTGAAGCAGTGCCGATATTTAGGTATCTGGTTCCCGCAGCCTTCATGGGAACTTTTAATTTAGCTAGCGCCTGGGTGTATCAGTCTTTGGGTAGAACTGATCGTCAACTGCGAATTGGAGTAGTAATGTCTACTTTAGATATTATAATTTTTCTGGTTAGCGTGCGTTGGGGAGCAGTTGGGGTAGCTGCGGCATATGGATTATCGCGACCTTTTATTTGGTTTCCCCGATTTATTTATTGTTACCAGTCAACACCTCTCAAGTTAAAGCATCTGGCATTTACCTTGGCTCGACCAGCATTGGCTTCTATTGTTGCGGCTGGTTTAATTATGCTTTTGGATAGCACCTTGCTGGCTAATACCTCAATCTTACTCGCCCTATTAATTGACTCTATAGCTTATGGTTTTTTATATCTAGGAATTTGGGCTATTTTACCCCAGGGGAGACAAACATTACGGGACTTGTTTCGTCTAACTCAAGAGTTTAAAAAATTTCCAAAAAATTCCTAGCTCAACTTAAGATCAGATAAAAAGCAATCAGAGATTAATTCATAAAACATTAATTGATGAGATATTTGACTAGATTAGGAATTGTTTGGCTTACGCGCCAATTTACCCGAATTAATGCCTTAATTGTGGCAGAAAATAACCGCTATATGATGACCAAGCTACAGTCTTGTGGAGCCAAAGTGCATTTCCATGGCAAGGTCACTATTGTCGGAGCAACTAATATTAAGTTGGCAGATAATGTTCACCTGGGTAACAATTCTTATTTAGATGGGCGTGGTGGCATTACAATTGGTGAAAACACTCATATCAGCCGTAATTTTGTAGTTCATTCCTCAAGTCACGATTATCTTGGTACTTGTCTCCCTTATGATGATGTTTACCAACTCAAGCCAGTTACTATTGGTCGCAATGTCTGGATTGGCACCAATGTGGTGATTGTTCCTGGCGTTACTATCGGCGATGGTGCAATTATTGGGGCGGGAACAGTGGTTAGTAAATCAGTACCCCCATTGGCAATTGTGGGTAATCAAGCACCCCGTATCCTTAAATATCGAGACAAGCTACATTACGAACGACTCGATGGGATTAAAAGTTATGGTGGTGTAGCAGGTCAACCTTTTAATTAGCTTTTAGCTTTTAGCTTTTAGCTTTTAGCTTTTAGCTAAACGGGTCTAAGTCCCCTCTTCTGTCTCGAAGAGACGAAGAGTCTTCAATTAAAAGTAGTTCGGGCGGACAACATTCACTCAATAAGGAGTTGCAATCCTTAGACTACGGGTTGCGTAATCGCTCTATTTTGCCTTGCTCCCTTCTGGTTTGTCTTAAAGACGATCTCAAAACCTGATTTCTGAATTTTTCGAGTTAGAGCTAAATTTTCTCTGTTTTGAGTAATATAGCGATCGCTTTGCTTCAATAATCAAGATATGCGATCGCACTTTTTTACTTTGCTAGCTTGTGGGTTATCTTGCTAATACGTTCTCTAAGCAGTATTACCCTCAGCGAAAATACACGAAATGGCGCAGGATTTACTTCTGCGCCATTTCTGATTTTGATGTTGTTAAACCTCGACAAAATTAGGATTTTTACTATGAGAATTGCTGCTGATTACTCATAGTAAATCCCGTTCCTGTATGAGCTACCATTTATCTACAATAGAGAGATAAATACTTGGCGATGGGACAAGGGACATTACAGTTCAAAAATGCATACTATATACTTGCTGTTGTTACAGCATTATTTTTATGCTTGCTAATTTAATAGCAGAAACAATTTAACGATGATTTCCTGGGATGCGATCGCTAGCACATCCGTTCTGAAGAAATTGTGGGATAGTCTTAAAAGCAATCAGTCGTTACTTACAGCTATAAAAGCAAAGGCGTTTTTACGGAATTCTCCATCTGGGCTTAACGTTGCCATTAGTACTTTAACTGGATTAGGTAGGGTAGCGACAGTCACGCAGGTAATGGCATCATCAATTTCTCCTGCTTGACCAATTACTGTGGGAACTTGATTTAAATTAGGAAAGGTTATTTCGTAGCCATAGTCTTGTTCTTTAACTTTAAATCCACTTCCTTTAACAATTTCACCAGATCGATCAACAAGACCTTGAATTACATTTACCATGATTAACTTGTTGTGTTCATTAGTTATATGTCTGAGTATATTAAGCAGCAGACCCATAAACCAGGAAAGTTAAAGGGGCAACTTAAGCCGTATCTACTTTTAACTTAAGAAATGCTGAAGCTGGGAGTCCTGGGGATGAACCTGAATCTGTCTGATGAAAAGCCTTTCGGCAGATTAAGTCGGCTTTTAAATATGAAAGCGATCTAACCATCCTGAAACTTGATAACTTAAGGGTGAAACTTAACAAGTGCAAATTGCAACCTAGTAGGTGTCATTAATTTTGCCTAGGCACATAATGCTTTGAGGCTGACATGAGCCATATAAAACTAGACCCCAACAAGTTTAACTATTTACTTGAAAGGATAAAGGACAAAGGTATGCTATTTTTGTCAACATTCACGTACATCTTAGAGAAAATCTAAAACAAAGTATCAAGATCAGAGGGTTCAACTACACTTACAGGTAGAATTCGCGCTGACATAAAAAACATATGGACAATCTTGCACTTTGGCAACGTTATCAGGACTGGCTTTATTACAATGAAGACTTAGGTATTTATCTAGATATTAGTCGCATTAGCTTTGATGATGCTCAGATAGACAAGCTAATGCCAAAATTCGACAAGGCATTCAAAGATATTGAAGCTTTAGAAGGTGGTGCGATCGCCAATCCCGATGAAGATCGTATGGTCGGTCACTACTGGCTACGGGACCCCGATTTAGCACCAACTCCCGAACTTAAACAAGATATTATCGATACCAACAACAGCGTAATTGAGTTTCAACAGAAAGTACACAGTGGCGAAATTCATCCGCCAAAAGGTGGCAAGTTTACAGACATTTTATCAATTGGGATTGGTGGTTCGGCTTTAGGACCCCAATTTGTGGCACAGGCACTAGCACCGAATGAACCTCCCCTCAAGATTCACTTCATTGATAATACCGACCCTGCGGGGATTGATCAGGTAATTGCAGGTATTGAAAATTTAGAAACAACTTTAGTTTCCGTGATCTCTAAGTCTGGGGGAACTCCTGAGACTCGTAACGGCATGCTAGAGATCAAAAAAGTTTATGCCGATCGCAATTTGGATTTTTCTGCTCATGCTTTTGCTATTACGGGTAAAAGCAGTAAGCTAGAAGCGATCGCTGAACGAGAAGGGTGGTTGGCTATTTTCCCGATGCGCGACTGGGTTGGGGGACGCACTTCGGAATTATCTCCTGTGGGTTTGGTAGCTGCGGCACTCCAGGGAATTGATATCAAGGCAATGTTAGAGGGTGCTAAAGCGATGGATGCTCTAACTCGTAAGCATAGTCTCAAGGATAATCCTGCGGCACTATTGGCAATGGCTTGGTACTGTGCAGGACATGGTAGAGGCGAGAAGGACATGGTAATTCTGCCTTATAAAGATAGTCTTTTGTTATTTAGTCGCTATCTCCAGCAGCTAATTATGGAATCGCTGGGGAAAGAAAAAGATCTTGATGGCAATGTGGTCAATCAGGGGATTGCAGTCTATGGGAACAAAGGTTCTACAGATCAGCATGCCTATGTTCAACAACTGCGGGAAGGAGTTAATAATTTCTTTCTTACTTTTATTGAAGTATTGGAAGACAGGGCAAGAAATTACGTCGAGATTGAACCTGGGATAACTTCTGGCGACTATCTCAAAGGATTCTTGTTGGGTACTCGCACCGCACTCAACGACAAGCAGCGAGATTCGATTACCATTACTATTCCTACAGTAAATGAACGTGTTGTTGGGGCATTAATTGCTCTGTATGAAAGAGGGGTTAGTATCTATGCCTCTTTAGTTAACATCAATGCCTATCACCAACCAGGTGTGGAAGCTGGAAAAAAAGCTGCCGCTGCGGTTTTGAATATTCAGAAACAAGTAGTGTCAACTTTGCAGCAATCTGATTCTCCTTTATCCCTAGATGAACTAGCTGACCAGGCTAAAGTAGGAGATGAAGTAGAAACTGTTTACAAGATAGTACGTCATCTTGATGCTAATGAACGGGGTATTGCGATTGAGGGTGATATTGGTCAACCTAGTTCAATCAAAGTTTCTTGGCAAAAATAATCTGGGAGTAAACGGTACTCCGCCTTAAAAAGATAGTTAAATCATAACCATAAAGCGATCGCTTAATATATTAGGTGATCGCTTTGTCGTTTAGATCCAATCCCAAATTATTCATTTAGCCCTAAAGTCAAAAGTCAAACAGATTTAATTATGGAATAACTATTATAGAAAGAATATGGCGATCGCCTTGTCGAGCAATCATTAAAGCCTTAAATTCCTCAAAATCGATGCTCCCAGAACGGTCAACATCCACTTCTTTAATCAGCTCTCGCAGCTCTTGAGGACTGGTCTGTTGTCCCAAAGAATTCATGATAGTTGCCAATTCTTTAACGGAGATGGTACCACTACCATCTGCATCAAAAACGCTGAATGCTTTCCACAAACTTTCTACTTCTATCTCGTTCATTACTACGTTTTTAAAATGATCTTTAACAGGATTTTATATTAGTTTCAAATCTTAAACAAATTAGTTAAAAATAATTAAGATCTTCATTGATTAAGCAATAATAAAAATAAAATGTAATTTAGATTACCTTGTTGCTATCTTTTTCAGTATAAAAAACATGAGTATCAAAATATAATTTAAGATTTTTTTTACTCTTACTAAAACTTGTATTTTAGGAGAAACATAATATTGTTTTCTGGGTCTATTTTTTTCAACCATCAAATTTCATAGTCAATAAATTTAGCAGCGACATCTGGGTTTCATGGCACAAATCTAAAGCAAATATTAATTTGTGACGAAATAAGAGATAAAATAAAAGTAAGTAGGCGCAGGAATATGCTTGAATCTCATGCCTTTATTAATCTTGGTTGCGGAAGACGATCCAGCTATTCGTCTTGCCGTTAGCGATTATTTGGAACTAAGTGGATACTCGGTGATTGCCGCCCAAAACGGTGAGCAAGCTTTATCAATGGTGGAAAAATACCACCCCCATCTGCTTATTTCCGATATCAAAATGCCCCACATGAATGGCTATGAATTAATTAAAAACATCCGTAAATTGCCCCAGTATCGTTTATTGCCAGTAATCTTACTGAGTGAGCGCCGAGCAACTACAGAGCGCATTCTGGGGTATCAGGCGGGGTGTGATATGTATTTACCCAAGCCTTTTGAAATGGAAGAGTTGGAGGCGATTATGCGTAATCTTTTAGAGCGATCGCAAATAATTCACTCCGAACTAAGATTTTCCCAAAGCGATCATCCTCAATCAGCGTCAGTTGAGCCAAGGGAATCGCCACATCAGCAAGAATTACACGAAAAACTAGAGTTAACCAAGCGAGAATCAGAGGTATTAAACCTACTTATAGAAGGTCATTCCAATATCGAAATTGGTCAAAGGCTACATTTATCTCATCGTACAATCGAAAAATACGTTAGCAGTTTATTACGTAAATCTGAACGCAACAATCGTATTGAACTGATTCGTTACGCAATGGAATGCCACTTAGTTATATAAGACGTCTAATGTGAATTAGCTTCGTTGAAAGGTTGTTAGTTCGTAGCTTTTAGCTTTTAGCTCTCAATCGTCCAAAATTATGACAGCTTGTACAAAAAGCCTAGTAATTTTTTAGTCCAATCCGTTAACAAAGTTCGACGGTAGGTGTCCGCAGCCTGTTTAATAGCACTTGCCTGAGTGGGATAAGGATGAATCACTGTAGACATCTTGCTTAAGCCCATTCCCCCGATCATAGCGGTGGTAATTTCGCTGATCATTTCTCCTGCATGAGGTGCTACCACAGTAGCCCCTAAAATTTCGTCTGAACCCCGTTTATGGAGAATTTTAAGAAAGCCTTCCGTTTCGCCATCTGCTAAAGCGCGATCCACATCATCAAAATCAATTTTAATTGCGTGGCAATCAATTCCTTTTGCCTGTGCCTCATCTTCATACATCCCCACATGAGCAATTTCAGGATCGGTAAAAGTAACCCAAGGCATGATTAGATCGCTTAGTTTTGATTTACCGAAACCAAAGGGAGAAAATAGAGTATTTTTAATCACAATTCGGGCTGCGGCATCTGCGGCGTGGGTAAATTTCCAATTCATGCAAATGTCCCCTGCGGCATAGATTTTTGAGTTGGTGGTTTGTAAATTATCGTTGACTTTAACCCCTTTTCTGGGGTCATATTCCACACCAACCGCCTCTAAATTAAGACTTTCTACATTAGGTTGTCTGCCAGCACCAGCCAAGATGTGATCGACAATTGCCGTTTGTTGACCGCCATCACCGCTAAAGGTAATGACTTTACCACTAGGACTCTGTTTAACCGAGTGCAACTGAGAATTTAATACAAAACGAATCCCTTCTTTAACAAACTGCTGCTGTACTACTTCTGCTGCATCAGGGTCTTCTTTATTGAGTAGATGAGAACCCCTGTGAAACAAAATTACCTCACTACCTAAGCGATGAAAAGCCTGTGCCAACTCACAACCAATAGGACCACCGCCAATTACTGCCAATCTTTGAGGCAACTCAGTCAGAGAAAAAACAGTCTCATTAGTTAAATAGCCAGCTTCTTCGATACCATCGATTTTAGGTCGAACTGCCCTGGCACCAGAAGCAATTACTGCCTTTTTGAACTTTAAGTCTTGTCCCCCAACTACTATCGTGTTTTCATTCTTAAATTTCGCTTCGCCAAAAAATACGTCAACTCCAGATTTCTTTGCCGCTACTGCCGAATCTACAGGACTGATTTTAGTTCTCACCTGCCGCATTCTTGCCATCACAGCGGGAAAATCAACCTCAATCTTATCTGGCGGCTGAATACCCAAAGGTAATGACTGCTTCATCTGGGCCACTACCCGAGAAGAACGAATTAGACATTTAGAAGGAACACAACCGACATTTAAACAGTCCCCTCCCATCAAATTCTTTTCGATCATGGCTACTTTTAGCCCAATTCCCAAGCCTGCTGCACCCTTTGCCGTAACTAATCCTGCCGTTCCTGCCCCAATGACCACCAAATCGTAACATTCAACAGGTTGCGGATTAGCCCAATCAGGAGGATGAACATTTGCCAGTAATTCCTGGTTAGCTTGATCTAGAGGAGCAATCGTGACGGCATGATTTTGGGTGTTCATATTCAGTTTAAACTTAAAGATAATTTTCTATCGATTTACGGTTATGCTTTAGTGGCTACGGTGTCACTATCATCAATCGATTCGTCTAAAGCCTTACGGGCAATTTTGGTGACGTAGAGTGTAACCGCAACCGTTGCTATAAAACCGACAATCCGAATCGTCCATTGAGCAACGGGATTAGCATTAGTCTCGCCACCTATTGTCGCGATGCTACCTGCCAACGAACCAATATAAACGTACATAACCGTGCCAGGAATCATGCCGACTGAAGCCAAAATATAGTCTTTTAAAGATACTCCTGTAACTCCTAAGCCATAATTAAGCAAGTTAAAGGGAAAAATCGGTGATAATCGAGTCAATAATACAATTTTGAGACCTTCCTTGCCCACTGCCTGGTCGATCGCACTAAATTTTTGATTACCAGCAATTTTACGCGAAATCCAGCCCCGTGCTAGGTAACGTCCCACTAAGAAAGCCAAGGTCGCGCCAATAGTAGCCCCAATAAAGACATAAATTGAACCTTGCACGACTCCAAATAGAACCCCTGCACCCAAAGTCAAAATTGATCCTGGCAAAAATGCTACCGTAGCAATCATGTAAATCAGGATGAAGGCTATAGGCGCGATCGCTCCTAGATCATCAACCCACTGCAAAGCATTGCGTAGTAGTTCCTGGGGATTAAATCCGCCACTACTCAAACCTTCTTGCGCCTGGGCGGGAGCAGCGGCTAAAGTTATGCCTAGAAGTATTAATATGGCTACTTTCAAGTACTTAAATTTATTGCTTTTCATAATATTTACGGCGGTCGATTGCCTTGACGATAACGCTACAATTCAGGTTCTCAAAGTTTGCTGAAAAATAGCTTAAAACTTGACTAATTGCTCATTAATTTTAATTAAGAGAATTTGCGAAGATCAAAATATATCTAGCTGTTAATTTTAGATTTCATTATTATTACTGTTTAAAGCCAACAAGTAAGGTAAAAACCAATTTATTTTGAAATTTATTTTTAAGACAACCAAACGAATAATCTTATTATTCACTATTGGCATAGTCCTGTTTTTAGGAGCAAATAAACTAACCTATGCTCCACACCATAATCCTCAATCATCTCAAGTAATTAAAGGTGTGTGGCTAAGTCACCTCGGCAATGCTTTTTTAACCTATACTGGTGTAATTGACAATGCATTCAATCAATTATCGAAGCTGAATTATAATCGTGTTTATGTTGATGTTTACAATAATGGCACCACTTATCCTAGTAAATATGCTCCAATAAATCCTATTTTCACCTTGCCATTAACCAATCATCTAGCAACAGCAATTAAAGAAGGAAAACGCCAAGGATTAAAAATTTATGCTTGGTATGAACATGGTATGATGACCTTTCCCCAAGCTAAATTAGCTCAACAGCATCCAGATTGGATTTTAGCAACTAAGGATAATCAAAAATTAATTGATCGTCATTGGTGGCTAGATCCAGAAAATCTGGCAGTGCAACAGTATTTTGTTAATTTGTTTACCGAGGTTGCTACATCCTACCCTAATCTCGATGGGATTCAACTGGACGATCATTGGGGAATACCAATTCAATTTGGGGATAAAGCCGAAGCGATGACAGCGTTAACTAGTCAGGTTGTAATTGCCATTAGAAAAGTTAGACCAGATTTAATCATTTCCCTATCCCCCAACCCTCTCGGGTTCTCTCGCCGCAAATATGGTCAAGATTGGTTAAGGTGGCTTAAATCAGGACTAATTGACGAATTAGTAATGCAGCTTTACCGTCCCACTAGCGCAGAAGTTGAATTGGCAATTACTAATTCTATTTTGTCAGAGGTTAGTCAGTATGTAGATACAGCAATTGGTATTTATGCTGGTTCTTTTCAAAAGCAAAAGTCTCTGGCAGAAATTCAGCAGCAAATAAAAGTAGCTCAAAAATATGGTTATGGCTATGCTATCTTTTCCTGGAGATACTCTTTAGGGATACTTCGTTGGGCTAGCCGACAGGAAAAAGAGCATTATTTAAAAGCAATGTGAAATTTTTAGCTTGTTAGTTTGATTAAAAGAGGTGTATAGCTAATGAACAAGCTATTATGCCATGAAGTTTTATTTCTTTTCTCTAATAGACCACCATTGTTCAATGTAATCGGTTAACCCATTCAATCCATTATCATTGCTTTTAAATTCAAAACCTACCTCCTCATATATTTCGGGTAGATTAACGCCAAGTTGATCGGCTAAGGATTGTTTGCCAGTTAATAAACAAAGAGATTGATCTTGACTTTCTATATCAAAAAATGAATCAAAATAGTTAGGGTCAAAGAAAATACAAATTTCGCTACCAAACATATCAGGATAAGTTATCAATACTGTTACCTTGGCAAAAGTCATCTTTGAGGGACGAGCATCAAGCAAATGGTTAGCCGCTTGTATAAGACTATTTAAACATCGAGCCTGAATTTTTTTAGTTGTTTTTGGAGGACTCACTAATATATCTAATACGGGTATTTTCCGATTCCAATACTTTAAATTTTTATTTTCAGGAGGAAAATAACCCTCAAAAGACTTTGCCCAGGAATCGAGAGCGTTTAATCTTCTTTTGACACCTCTGATTTTCGAGTATCTTCGGCTTACGCTAATTTGTCTTGACACAATAATATGATGCTTGAATTCTTCTAACAAATAATAGGGGTTTTAATATTAGTTTCAATTTGCTTTAAGAACATCAGATGGGGAGGGATAACGATAAGCTAATAAATTAGAGAAAAATTTTTTAGCCCATAAATATGACCGATATTACTTATATACTGACTTGGAAGCTTAGTAGTTCGCCGCTATTGGCTGCTGCTAGCGAATCTGCCGCCGAATCTAATGCTGAAGAAGGAACTTTAATTTTAGCTGGAGTATTACTCAGCTTAGTCATAATTTATTTTGCCAGTA
The DNA here is from genome assembly GCA_039030815.1 of Cyanobacteria bacterium P01_A01_bin.83. Classification (GTDB taxonomy): domain Bacteria; phylum Cyanobacteriota; class Cyanobacteriia; order Cyanobacteriales; family Xenococcaceae; genus Waterburya. Next base: position 12,352 of record JBCCDL010000005.1, read on the forward strand.
AGTTAGGAGGGGAGGTATGTTCCCGTATTAACTTACCTCCTGTATTAGGAGAATTAGTGGGAGGAGTCCTAATTGGGATTTCTGCATTTCGTCTGCTGGTTTTTCCTGAAACCAGTGCTGCAGAGGACTCGCTAATTATTAGCATGTTACAAAATACCGCAGGATTACCTACAGAAGCAGCTACTTCAGTATTTACTGCCCAAAGTGAAGTCATTACTTTACTGTCAGAGTTGGGAGTCATTATTCTTCTGTTTGAAATTGGTTTAGAGTCCGATTTAAAAGAGTTAATCCGTGTGGGACCGATTGCTGCAATAGTAGCTGTGGTAGGTGTAATTGCTCCATTTGTCGCAGGGACAGTTGGCTTAATTTATATTTTTAATACCCCTGTGATTCCCGCTGTCTTTGCAGGAGCAGCATTAACAGCTACCAGTATTGGCATCACCGCCAAAGTATTAGCAGAATTAGGACAGTTAAGTTCAGAAGAAGGTCAAATTATTATTGGAGCAGCGGTACTGGATGATATTTTAGGTATTGTAGTTTTAGCAGTGGTTGCTAGCTTAGTCAAAACAGGAGAAATTCAGGTCAGTAATATTATTTATTTGGTAATTAGTGCAGCAGTATTTTTAATCGGGTCAATTTTGCTGGGTCGCTTAGTTAGTCCCCTAATTGTCGGCTTAGTTAATGAAATGAAAACCCGTGGGGAAGTTTTGCTAACTGGCTTGGTGTTTGCTTTTATTTTGTCTTATATTGCTACTGTAATTAATTTAGAAGGTATCTTAGGGGCGTTTGCCGCAGGACTCATTCTAGCCGAAACTGAAAAAAGAAAAGAATTAGAAGAGCAAATAATTCCTGTAGCAGATTTTCTAGTACCAATATTTTTTGTCTGTGTAGGCGCTAAAACCGACCTGAGCGTACTTAATCCCACAGTAGCCAGTAACCGAGAAGGATTAATTATTGCCACTTTTTTAATTTTGGTTGCTATCCTGGGTAAAGTCATTACGGGATTTACCGTATTGGGCAATCCCGAGCTTAATAAATTAGCTATCGGCGTTGGCATGATTCCTAGAGGAGAAGTTGGATTAGTGTTCGCAGGAGTTGGTTCAGCTAGCGGGGCTTTATCTGAGGCGACGGAGGCAGCGATCATTGTCATGGTGATTGCCACTACCTTTGTTGCTCCTCCGTTATTGCGTCTGGTCTTCAAAGAACCAGAACCCGTGGCTCAATCAGTGGACAAAGTTCAAGAATAACAACATAATTAGGCGAAGCCTTCTACTGAAATCTTTATTAAGTTCTGGTAGGATTAGCCTCAAGTAATTTATGAAACCAAATTGCTTCTTTTTACGTCTCGATAGATCAAACTTTAAGAATGGGTACTATAGAGTTCTAATGAGATTGACTGAGAATATTTTAGAGTCTGCATTACTCTTTCTAAAACAGTTTATTTGGGTACTATATTGTTGTCAGTACCTGAGTTTAATCGATAGAGAGTGGTCTAAACAGGCTCTATCTACGACGTCAGTTATCTACTGTGTGTGAGGAGCAATAATTGTGAGATTTCACTGGCTACTATCTGGTTTTATCGGTGTTTTTCTGTTGTGTTCCCCCGCTGAGGCAGGAAAAATCGTATCTTGGGAGTTCGAGCCCCAAGATAATAGTTTAGTTTTTAAAACGGATCAAGGAGTTCAGCCTGAAGCTGAATTGCTTAGTAATCCGACAAGATTGGTAATCGATTTACCTGGAACAAGTTTAGACAGAGAAACCGTCAAAGAAAGTTATCCAGGGGTAGTTAGGGGATTTCGCATTGGTCAACCAGAACCAGATACTTCGCGGATTGTGGTTGAATTGGCTCCTGGCTATACCCTAGATGCTGATGACATCGAGTTTGACAATATTTCTACAAACCATTGGTCAGTAGAATTACCTCGACCTCAACCATCTCGTTTTGCCTCTTCTGGTGACAGCGAAACTTTAGATCTCCCTCAAGTAGAGTTACCTTCATCAACTTTACCTAGTTCAGAGTCAACCACAGCTAATGCTCCTGGGGTGATTGATTCGCCCTATATCAAAGCGACTAGGAATGGGTTTTATGTTGATATTGATGGCAACCGCAAAATCAAGATTGATTCGGAACGAGACGGCGATCGCATTGATTTTGTGCTTGAGGGTATTACTATCCCTGAGGAACTAGTTTCGCAATCGGTAGCAGTCAATCAATACGGCGTTTCTAGCATTGAATTTGAACAGTCAGATGATCAAGTGACTATGAGTCTGGCTGTAGCGCCAGGCAGTCCTGATTGGCTAGCTACTTTTAGTCGAATTCAAGGCTTACTATTGGTTCCTAGGGGAAAACTGCCCACATCTAACGTGGCGACGACAAATACTCCTGAAGCTCAATCAACATTAACTATTGATGAGCCTGAAGACCTACCTGAAGACAATAGCCAGCAATTGAGTCAAATTGACGAAATTGAGCTTAGGGATAATGATGGAGAATTTTTGGTTTATGGTGATAATCAACTATCAGCAGTGGCATCTCGAACCAGCAATGGAATATACCAAATTACCATTGATAATGCTGAGTTAGCAGAAGATTTCCAAGGTCCTGAATTAAAAGCGGGTAGCCCGATTTCTGAGCTTAAGGTACGTCAAGATAATTCTCGGGTGGCTTTGGAAATTACGACCCGCTTGGGATATCGTTTGGGTAAACTCGATGCTTCAAACAAACAAATTGTGCTACCAATTGAGACTGGAGTGGCACCCTTACCACCCGATGATGCTCCTCTATTGCCCCCTGGATTTGCCAAAGCACCGAAAGAAAGACCCTTGGCACCAGTGACGCCTGTTCCCGCAAGCGATCGCCCGAGAGTGATTATCGACCCTGGACATGGTGGGAAAGACCCTGGAACCATCGGTATTGCAGGCTTCCAAGAGAAAGATGTGGTTTTACCGATTTCCATGGACGTAGCCCAAATCCTCCGCAAGCAAAATATTGAGGTCATTATGACCAGGGAGACTGATAACTTTATCAGCCTTGAAGGGCGGACTAATTTAGCTAATGATGTTGATGCTGATTTATTTGTCAGCATTCACGCCAATGCCATTAATCTTTCTCGTCCCGATGTCAACGGATTGGAAACTTACTACTACAAAAGTGGTCGCCGTTTAGCAGAAGTGATTCACTATAGTATCTTAAACGGGGTCAATATCGACAACCGAGGTATTCGTCGAGCTAGATTTTATGTCCTGAGACATTCGACTATGCCTGCTGTGCTAGTAGAAGTAGGATTTTTAACTGGTGCCGTCGATTCTTCTCGCCTCAAAGATCCTAATCATCGTCGTCAAATGGCAGAAGCGATCGCTCGGGGCATAGTACAGTATATTAAACAAAATAATCCATAATTTATAGGTATTTTTACTGGACAACAAAGTCTTATCCCAAATTACTCATTTCTATGGGATTAACAAAAAGATATCATCATTTAGATTCTAGTTAATGAAAAATTTACATCAGCGGATCGGCTTGTTTGATAGTGGAGTAGGGGGATTAACGGTGTTACGCGAAATGTACCGTCAGATGCCTACTGAATCACTACTTTATTTCGCCGACTCTGCCCGCTTACCCTATGGAATAAGATCTCCAGAAGAGATTTTACGCTTTGTCCGAGAAATTTTGGACTGGCTCTGTAATCAAGATGTCAAAATGGTGATCATGGCTTGTAACACTAGCTCTGCTCTAGCATTAGAAACCGTCAGAAAAGAATATGATATTCCTATTTTAGGAGTGATCTTGGCAGGAGCAAGAGCCGCAGTTAAACAAGGTCAGCGCATAGGTGTAATTGCTACGGAAGCTACAACCGCAAGCCATGCTTACCGCCAGGCAATTCAAGAAATTAACCCTCAAACTCAAGTTTGGGAAATTCCCTGCCCTGAATTTGTACACTTAATTGAACAAAATCAGCTATATACACAAACCACAAAACAATTAGCGCAGCAGTATCTAGCTCCATTACTCGAAGCACAAATCGATACTCTTATTTATGGCTGCACTCACTACAGACATCTAGACCAGACAATTCGCCACCTATTACCAAACTCAGTACAAATCATTGATCCAGCCGAACATATTGTAGTTGCTGCCGAAACAGAATTATCCTTGCTGGGACTTCGTAATAATCAATTTTCACTGCCAACAAATTATTATGTCAGCGGTACGCCTCAAAAATTTGCCACTCTATCCCAGCAGTGGTTAGGTTATTCTCCTCACGTTACTCAAGTGCCTCTGACAGAACTATCTTCAGTCGTGATGTCCTTAAACGAAGGCTCTTAAACTTAAATTTTAGGCAGTATTCGGGCACAGCTTACTGCTCAAAACAAGATCTAATGATTGCACTTTGATTTATTTAAAATCAAGATTAGCTCAGGGAGTTTTGACCCGATGAGGCACATCTTGAACACGATTAGAAATTACATTACGCGCTGCTCTTGTTTGATTTTCTGCTATCTTAAGTAAACCATAGATAATCGATAGGTAAATAAAAGCAAACAGCAGAATAAAAATTGGTAAATTAGCAAAGTTCATCTTTTTTTGGTGGCTTAGTTGGATCAGTTTTTGATTAAATAACACCTCAAAATCAAAAATTATTGAGTATGTCCGATAAAATTATTCATTCCCACATACTAAAAAGCACGATTTTCCTACGCTAAACTTTGAGGAAAAATCCTTTTCACTGTAAGAAACTATGAGCTAAGGGAACTACATCCCAGTTCTGATACTGCCAAATAGAGGCAATACAAAGGTTCTGTTGACTCTAAAGGAAATCCTTAAGACAACAGCTTTAACAACCAAATATTCTAAAATTTAGAATCCTCACACCCACTATGCCTAATGCCCAAGAGTATGCTGTGACTCTAACATTAGACTTTTAATACTAAACAGATTTTTAGCCAGGATTACTCTTGACTAATACATTTCGATATTCTTTACCAAAACCAGCTCACAACTAGATTATTTCCTAGCTGATTAGCCCGACAACTAAATATATCCAGCTATACTATTCAAACGATTGTATAACCTAAGATAGATTCAGTTCTTTTGTTTAAGACTCTTGATCTATAGCATAACATAAACACTTTATATTTAAGTATGTCTCAAGCTGGAATTTAACCAAGTTGACCAGTTAACCAAGTTAATAGTTGGTTATTAGGAGAGCTTCCCTTAAAATAAGTACAATAATATGTAAAGTTTCTTAAATAAAATATACCTGCCAAACTTGGCTTAACAATGACATCTTTTACTACTTCATTATTAGCGCCCGTTGAAAATGATCTAAGCTTAATGACAGCTAATCTTAAACAGTTGATCGGGGCACCTCACCCAATTCTGAGGGCGGCGGCGGAACACTTGTTTGATGCTGGAGGCAAACGCATCAGACCAGCAATTGTTTTGTTGGCTTCAAAAGCAACGACATTAGATCACGAACTAACTCCTCGCCATCGTCGTTTAGCAGAAATCACGGAAATGATTCATACTGCTAGCCTAGTCCATGATGATGTGGTAGACGAGGCAGATTTGCGTCGTAATGTGGAAACAGTTAATAATTTGTTTGGTGATAGAATTGCCGTTTTAGCGGGAGATTTTCTGTTTGCTCAATCATCCTGGTACTTGGCAAACCTAGATAATCTACGGGTAGTTAAGCTCTTATCTGAGGTGATCAAAGACTTTGCCCAAGGAGAAATTATGCAAAGTATCAATCGTTTTGATATTGATGCTTCGATAAATTCCTATTTAGATAAAACCTATTATAAAACTGCTTCCTTGATGGCTAATAGCGCCAAGGCGGCTGCTGTATTAAGCGATGCCGACGAGAATATAGTTGAAAATCTCTATAACTATGGTCGCAATCTAGGATTAGCTTTTCAAATTGTTGATGATATTTTAGACTTTACTAGCTCGGCTGAAGTTTTGGGAAAACCAGCAGGGCTAGATTTAGCTAGCGGTAAATTGACTTCTCCTGTGTTTTATGCTCTACAACAGCAACCTCATTTAAAAACTTTAATTGAAAGAGAGTTTTCTCAATCTGAGGATCTCACTCAAGCTTTAGAATTGATCTTGAATAGCGATGGGATTGACCAGTCTCGTCAGCTAGCAAAAGAGCTGGCGAGTGAAGCCGCGCAAAATCTGAGCTGTTTAACTGCCACCGAATCTAAAGATGCTTTATATGAATTAACTAATTACGCTGTTAGTCGTTTATATTAACTTGGGTTATCTTGAGATAACTCAAATTGATCTTCAAGCTATTGTAGGAGAGTAAAAGCAGGTGTCATCTAAAAATCAGACTATCTTGGTAACTGGCGGTGCAGGATATATTGGTTCTCATGCAGCGCTGGCTTTAACCAAGGCAGGATACGAAGTAATTATTTTAGATAATTTATCCTACGGACATCAAGAAATAGTTGATGATGTACTTCAGGTAAAACTGGTAATCGGTGATACTAGCGATCGCGATTTATTAGATAAGTTATTTTCTTATCATCAGATTGATGCGGTGATGCACTTCGCGGCATATATAGCTGTGGGGGAATCGGTAGCTGAACCTGGAAAGTATTACAGTAACAATGTTGCCAGCACTTTGAATCTTTTGGAGTCAATGTTGGCACATGATATAAATAAAATTGTTTTCTCATCTACCTGTGCTGTCTATGGTATGCCTCAAGAAGTACCAATGACTGAAAGCCATCCTCATAATCCTCTCAGTCCCTATGCAGCAAGCAAGGATATGGTAGAAAGAATTCTAGCTGATTTTGATACTGCTTTTAACTTAAAATCTGTAGCTTTTCGTTACTTTAATGCCTGTGGTGCCGACCCAGGAGGCTTACTGGGAGAAGACCATACCCCAGAAACTCACTTGATTCCTTTGGCTTTATTAACCGCCCTTAAAAAACGCGAGCAACTGTATATTTTTGGTACCGACTACGATACTCCCGATGGGACTTGCGTGCGAGATTATATTCACGTTAACGATTTAGCAGATGCCCATGTTTTGGGTTTAAAATATTTGCTTGATGGAGGAAAATCAGAAGTATTTAACTTGGGTAACGGTAATGGTTTTTCTGTGAGAGAGGTCATTGAAACCGCCCGTGAGGTAACGGGTTTAGATATTCCTGCCGTAGAAAGCGATCGCCGTCCTGGAGATGCTCCTATTTTAGTCGGTAGTAGTGATAAAGTACGCAAACTTCTAGGTTGGAATCCTAACTATGCCGACCTTAAACTCATCATTGATCATGCTTGGCAATGGCATCAACAGCGTCATGGATGAATAAAAAATTGAGAGTTTTAATTATGAACAATTTCGCCACAGCAAATATTGTCTTCAAGTCGTCTAATAGTAGAAATTGGCTATTGCTACTTGTTACCATGGCAATTTTCTTGGCGATAGGATGTGAATCCAATAAAACTGCTCAGTGCCAACAAATTTTCCAAATTGCTCGTAGTGTCAACGAAAGCTATAAAAATATTGATCTTGGTGACGATCAACAGTCAATAGAAGTTAATAGCTGGTTAGAAGCTGCGAACAAGTTGAATAGTGCTGCCGACAACATTCAAGCGCTTCAAATTGACTATAGCCAGCTAGTCGAATATCAAAATCAATTGGCGACTATTTATCGGATCTACTCTCAAGCAACTTATGATGCCGTGAGAGCTAGAGAAAATAAAAACTTAGACGCTTTAAAATTAGCCCGCAATGATGCTATCCAAGCTAGTAAAATACAGCAGAATCTGGTTCAAGAAATTAATGCTTTTTGTTTAGGTGATTGATTTAACAGGTTCAGCTCTAGCTTCTTTGTCCTTGCTCCTTGTTGCTTGCTCCTTGTTCCTTTAAACTCTCCGTACTTTTTATGCGATAATTCATAAAAGAAAGATATTTTAATATTTGCTTAATATAAAGCAATGAATGAGCCAGCTAACGAAGAACAATTAGTGCCAGAAGAAACTTCAGCCCAGTCAGAGACTTTATCAAAAGAAAAAACCTTGGCAGAGCAAGCTCCACCGAGCTATGAATGTCGCTCTTGTGGCTATGTCTATGTTCCATCAAAGGGCGATAATCAAGGTCAGATTTCTGCGGGAACATTATTTACCGAGCTGCCAAATGACTGGCGTTGTCCTGTGTGCGGGGTTCGCAAAACTCAGTTTGTTAACATTGGCGCTCAGGGCGCACCCTCTGGCTTTGCTGAAAATTTAGATTACGGTTTGGGAGTTAATCGCCTAACTCCTGCTCAAAAAAACATCTTGATTTTTGGTTTATTGGGTTTAGGCTTTTTATTTTTCCTAAGTCTCTACGGTTTAAACTAGTTTGCATAACTTAACGTAAAAGCACTCGCGTTTACCCCCACTAAAAATATTTACGGCAGAAGCGAGAGGTATCTTAATTACCATCTCTGTCTGAGTCAGAGCCTTGCGCGATTCAAGCGTGCCTACGACTAGGCTCAGCCAAACGCGCAACTGCATGGGGGCAAGCCCTTTGCCTGACTTCGTCATGTTGACTATCGATAGCCAAGCATGGCTTTTTATCTGCCTTAACAAATCACAAAAACGTTTATGAGTTTATTGATTAAAAAACTGAAGCAAGTAGCTATTTTATTTGCTGTTTGTATATTTTGTATTAGCTGTAGCCAAGTTCCTTCTACAATCACAAATCCTTGGAAAATATTAACTCTTCCCTCTGAAGCAATTTTTTCTGATGTTGCCTTTACTAGCAATTCAGATCGCGGCTGGTTAGTTGGAACCCAAGGAACCCTATTTGAAACCACCGATGGAGGAGAAACCTGGACACAAAAGACTATTGAATTAAATGATGAAAAAGTAACCTTAGAAGCGATTAGCTTTGATGGTGATGAAGGTTGGATTGTTGGTCAGCCTTCAATTTTACTCCATACGGTCGATGGTGGTGATAGTTGGTCACGCATACCCTTAAGCTCAAAGCTACCTGGATCACCTTTAGATATTATTGCCTTGGGAGAGTCCACCGCTGAAATGGTGACAAATTTAGGGGCGATTTACAAAACTGAGAACGGCGGTAAAAACTGGAAGGCTTTGGTAGAAGGTTCAGTAGGAGTTGCCCGAAGTATTCATCGTTCAGATGATGGTAGATATGTTGCGGTTTCTGCTAAAGGCAACTTTTTCTCTACCTGGGAACCTGGTTCAACTGAGTGGACTCCTCACCAAAGAACTTCTTCTCGTCGATTACAGAATATGGGCTTTAATCAAGATGGAAGTCTGTGGTTATTAGCTCGTGGTGGACAGGTACAATTTAGTGATACCGAAAATTATGATGAGTGGGGCGAGGCAATTTATCCTGAATTTTCCTCTAGCTGGGGTTTTCTCGATGTAGGCTATCGTACACCTGAAGAGATTTGGTTGGCAGGAGGAAGTGCTAATCTATTAGTAAGTGCTGATGGTGGTCAAACTTGGTCAAAAGACCGCGATGTTGAGGATGCACCCTCCAACTTTTATAAAGTAGTATTCATCTCGCCCCAAAAAGGCTTTGTTTTGGGTGAAAGAGGAACACTACTAAAATACGTTCCCGAAGCTGGTACTGCTGCTTAATTACTATAGTTTAATTACTATGGTTTAGTTGTAGGTAGTGACCCTTGTTTCGTATTATGTAAACAGAACTTTAAAACTTTTAATAAGGAGAAACACAACATGGCAGGTGATACTGGAGAACGTCCATTTTCTGACATTATTACTAGTGTTCGCTACTGGGTAATCCATAGCATCACTATTCCCATGCTATTCGTAGCTGGGTGGTTATTTGTTAGCACTGGACTTGCTTACGATGCATTTGGAACTCCTCGTCCTAACGAGTACTTTACTCAAGAAAGAATTGAGGTTCCCGTAATTAGCGATCGCTTTGATGCGAAAGAGCAAATCAAAGAATTTAATCAATAAGTATATAGTAGTTGACAAAACAGGTAAAACGATATGACAAGCAATAGTCCTAATCAACCCATCTCCTACCCTATTTTTACGGTTAGATGGTTAGCAGTTCACACTTTGGCAGTACCCACTGTCTTTTTTCTCGGCGCGATCGCCGCTATGCAATTTATACAAAGATAATTAAAACTAATGGAAAAGAAACAAAATCCCAACAGACAACCTGTAGAACTAAATCGTACTTCCCTTTACTTAGGATTGCTTCTGATTGCTGTTCTAGGTATTCTGTTCTCTAGTTATTTCTTTAACTAATCAGACACAATCACAACCGATTTAAACTTTAATAGCAAGAGGAACAATAATAATGTTTGCAGATGGAAGAATTCCCTTGTGGATTGTTGCCACAGTAGCTGGAATGGGTGTAATTGCAGTTGTTGGCATCTTTTTCTATGGTGCTTATGCTGGTGTCGGTTCTGGAATGTAGAACAATTACTCCGCATAAATTGTAGAATATAATATTAGACCGCCTAGTAAAATTTTACTAGGCGGTATTTTTATGTTGTCATTTAATATTTATCAAATGATAAAAACGGCTAAATAGCTAATAGCTAATAGCCGACAGCCAACATAACAGATTCATCTTCTTATCCCGAAAGTAGCGTTAATTAATAGCTATTAGCATATTAGTTCATTTGTATTGACATATTTGACATGCTCTCCTTATTAGCTAAGTATAAGGACAATAAATAACCTTAATGAAAACTATCTATTGATTAAGGTTGTTAGCAATTAAAGTTATAGTTGTTGAGCTTGATATTTTAACTTCAGTCATCGGTACACCGCCCTGCAAACAAAGGCGCTTTGTCACGCCGCATGTCGGTGCCTGCGATGACTTCGTAATAAATAGGTTTAAAACAGAATAATTTAATTATGCAAAGTACAGCTATTAAGAAGTCGTTTATCTCGTTGCTTTTAGGACTTACAACTATTTTAATTTTAAAAGGATCTCGTCCTGCATCAGCACAGACCAATCAGAGAGGAAATAGAGCAAACATACCGAGTCGTAGCTATCTTGGAATAGGTGGCAACATTGGTATAGATAGTGAATCAACAACTTTAGGGGACGGTGGTTTTTCTTTGGTAGGTAGAACTGTTATAACCAAAAATATATCGCTTCATACTTCAACAATTTTTAGTAATGATAGCGTCAGCACTTTTGCTGTAACTTTTGGTATTCCTATCTTCAAATCTTCTAACGATCAGTTAGAGCTGCTTTATCCTTTTGTCGGTGGTGGCATAGCAGTAGAAAATATTTTTAGCGACTTTGACACAGATGGCTTGGTTACTGCTGGTGTTGATGTTCCAATTATAAAGAGAATTACCGCAACAGCTCGTCTCAATGTAGGTCTTTCCGACGATGATACTGATGTAGGTCTATTGTTAGGGGTTGGCTATAATTTTAGTATTTTTGAACTATTTTAAAGGATTTAATAGATCAAGGTATAATCTTATTTTTAATCTTTAAACTATGAAACGTCGATCATTTCTTAATTGGGCGGGAATTGGCTTGTTAGCAAGTTATTTCCCTGTTGCTTTAGCTGCCTGTTCTCAAACTAGTGATGACAACAGCAGTAACCAAACAGAATCGTCTGATACATCAAATGCCGAGGATTTTGTATCAGTGGGCACGGAAGCAGAACTTCAGTCTGATGGTTATCTTCTTAATGAGGAGTCCAAAATAATCGTGGTTCAAGACAGCGAAAAGCAACTCTTAGCCCTAAATCCCACCTGTACTCATCAAGGTTGTATTGTAGATTGGGATAGCGAATCAAATACTTTTATATGTCCTTGCCATTATGCTAAATATGCCCCAGATGGCAAAGTTTTAGCCAAACCTGCCTCTGAAGATTTACCAACTTATGAAGTTAAATCGGAAAATGGCGAAATTTTAGTTAAAGTAACTTAAGCAAATTTTAAAATCGTCTCGGCAAGACAAAAATAATTAATCATCTAACCAATCATGACCTTATTTGCTCCAGATGTAGTTTTGCAAAAGATTAAAGAGGGAGGGGAATTTAATCAAGCAGAACTTAGCCGACTAAAGTTGGAGTCGGTCAATATTAATCAGGCAAAATTTATTAAATGTTATATGCGAGGCGCTGTCTTTACTGACTCTGACTTTCGTCAAACTAATTTTAAGGGTACTAATCTGACATTTTCGTCATTATATAAAGTTGATTTATCTCAAGCAAATCTAGAACGAACAGAATTTAATAGCGCTACTATTACCAATAGTATTTTTAATGATGCAAACGGTTATAAAGCTAAGTTGTTCGGTGCTAAGTTAAAAAATATTCAGGCAGTTGACGCTAACTTTTCCTTTGCAGACATGCGTCAAGTTTCAGGAACTAACATTTCTTTTTGTAGCGCCAATTTAGCCAAAACATGGTTAAGTCAGACAATTTGGAAACAAGTTGACTTTGAACGGGCGACTATAACTAATGCTAATTTCAGTAATTCAACAATTAATGATTCAGGGTGGCGTAAAGCAAACTTGCAAAATACTGATTTAAGTAGGTCTAAGTTATACCAGGGGGAATTTAATGCTGCTGGCTTGGTCAATACCAAGTTTACTCAAGCATCACTGACACTAATTAACTTTACGGCAGCAGAACTATTAGAAGCAGATTTTCGCCATGCAGAATTAAGTCAGATAAATTTTACCGATAGCACTCTACTGTCGGCAAATTTAGAAGGAGCAAAGTTGAGTCAGATTGATTTAACTAATGCTAATCTGCAAGATGCTAATTTTGAGAGAACTATTTGGCATAAAGTTAATTTTACTAACTGTAATGTTGAAGGAGCTGTATTTTCCGATGTACAGGGCTTGAGTGATGAACAAAAACTTTGGCTCAAGGATCATGGTGCCCTTAACGTTCCCCTCTATTGACAAATAATCAACTGCAAAATTGCTGCTCAAATTACCAATTCAAGTTAAATTATCAGCCAATTAACATGTATTGACTAAAGTTAGAGAATTCTTTGCTAAGATTACGTTTGTGGGGAAGATGATGTTTTTCATCTGGTTTAAGCTCTACATCTGGCATTTCTTGCCAACAGTGACGACAAAACCAATATTCTCCATGATTACTTACATGGTGCAATAGCGGAGAAGAACAACACGGACAGACAAATGGTGTATTCATAATATATCAACCTGGTTTTTTAAAGAAAGTATGAGATTTTTTTAAGTTCTGCTTAGAGAAGAAGATTGATCGGGATGGGAGATATGAGCAACAGTTATTGTTTGGTCACAGTTATTCCACATTCTCTTTACAGAAAACTACTAATATTCTGTGAAGGATATGTTATGAACTATCTCCTCAAACTTCATGGTTGAGATCGAATTTAAAGCGCAACACATCATAATCAATGTTGTATTGGCGATTTTCAGCAAGTGACTTTCACGACCTGCGTTTCCTATCAACACCTCAAATCATAGCTATGAAACTTGAAGAATCTGTGAAGAACCTGTTGAAAATATGAATAATTTTCAAATAAATTTGCTGCAGTAACTATTCTGCTTTAAGTACTATTTCCAGCCAAGAAATCCTGAAATTTGACTGGCTAAGGTGAGAGAATCAAAAGGTTTGTTAATAACACCTTTTGCTCCTGCACTATAAAAGCGACGGCGATCGCTAGCTTGAGCTTTAGCAGTGATAAAAATTGTGGGGATATGCTGGGTCTTAGGATTAATCTGTAACTTAGCTAATGTTTGTAGTCCATCTATTTCAGGCATCATTGCATCCAACAAAATAGCATCAGGCTGTTGTGCTTCAGCGATCGCCATTCCCTCAATTCCTCCTGAAGCACTAATCATTTCCCAGCCTGCTTCTGACTCCAGACAAAACTGTGCCAGGGTTTTGATATCATCCTCATCATCAATAAACAAAATCCGTTTAGCGCTCATTTTAGTAACTGTTACAGATTGCCAAATTCTATCCGCCAAATGTGATTATACTGTGATTTTTGACACGAAAATGATTAGAAAATATAATTTACAATTGCTTCTGAACTCTTGGTAAATCTCAAAGCTAATTTTTTGAGACAGCGATCAGCTATTAATTTTCCACAAAAAACAATCTTGATTAAGATTCGGTTTGCTTTCTTTGCCAGTATTCACTTAGAAAATGAATTTGCTGAAAACCAACCCAAATATTTAATCCAGGGATAAGCATCCACCAAATTGTCAAAGGAGGCTCTAATCCTTCT